>JANWIU010000130.1 GCA_025449725.1 Pseudobdellovibrio sp. | reverse complement strand
TGCAACAAGCATTGCAGAATCCGCAACAGCCTGTAGCCATCTGGGCGAAGACGGTTAAAGGCATCGGCACAAAGAAGACCGCTGAATCTGCAAGCGGTGGTCACGGATTCCCATGTAAATCACCGACTGAGCTTCCTGAATTCATCAAAGAAATTTACGGTACTGAAGAAGTTCCTGCTATTTTCAATTCATGGATTGAAGAGTTGGTCGCTAAAGAAAAAGAAATTAAATCCAATGCTAAACCTGATACCGGCGAAAAGATCCAAACAGGTATTTCAAAAGCGATGGTAAATTGCTTTAAAAAAGGTTTACCGGTTATTTCTGTAACTTCAGATTTGCCGGGTTCTACAGGTGTTGCCGGTTTCCGTAAAGAATTTCCGCAGGCATCAATTGACGTTGGTGTTGCCGAAAGCAACATGGTTTCAACTGCGGCGGGTTTATCGAAGCAGGGTTATATCCCTGTCGTTGATACGTTTGCACAGTTTGGAGTAACTAAGGGAGCACTACCACTGACCATGGCTATGCTTTCAGAAGCGCCGGTGATCGGGGTGTTTTCGCACACTGGGTTTCAAGATGCTGCAGACGGGGCCTCACATCAGGCGCTCAGCTACATGGCGATGCTGGCTTCAATTCCGGGTGTTGATTTATATTCTTTAAGTTCAAGTGAAGAGGCGGAAGCTCTCATGACTCAGGTTATTGAGAAATTCGCAGACGATAAAGTTAACGGAAGAAAGCCTCACAGTTCAATCTTCTTTTTAGGCCGTGAGAACTTCCCTAAAACTTTTAAAAACGAAAAAAATAATATCACTTACAAACCGGGTGCTCTACAGGTTCTCGCGGACAATGTAAATTCAGCTAAGAATGTGGCGATTGTTACAACCGGATCTCTGGTTGGAGAAGCATTAGCTGCAAGTGAAAAACTTAAAAATAAAAATATCGGGTCTGTCGTCGTTAATCTGAATATGCTGAACAAACTTGATACTCCGGCTTTGGCATCAGTTCTGAAAAAATGTGATGGACGCCTTGTAACGGTTGAAGATCATCAAGTCTTGATGGGCCTGGGAACTTTTGTTTCTCATCAATTAGCACTTTCGCAAGTGCCGGTGAAGTTGAAGTCTCTCGGTGTTCATGGTGAGTTCGGGCAAAGCGCTTACAACGCGATTGATCTTTACCGTAAGCACGGAATCGATTCCGATTCTATCGTTACGGCAGCTGAATCTTTAAATTAACGGGCGAACAGCGCTCGGCACTGTAATCTGCCGGCTGAACGTTGCTGCGTTCGCTGATTCGAGCGCGATTGCAATGTCTGTTCTCTGGCTCGCGCCTGTGGGCTGTCTTCAATATTCAAACCGACATTGATGAAGTTTTCAAAGGTTTGAATTTTCCGGTAGATTTTATTAACCACTTTATTTGTTTCTAGCCAGTTCACGATTCGGTGAGCGTTCATCAGTGCCACCAAACCGATAGTGCCATGAATGATGTAACTCACGATAGGAGTGCTCCCGTAAACATGCGGCTGTAAGACCATGGCCACACTGGCCAATTGAGCCATGATCATTCCGCGCGTTTCGCCCATTCTCTTCAGCATAGACTTCGCGACCGGATTTTTTTCTGCATTCACATCAGAGTAAAGTTCGCTCCACGCAAATGTTGTTAAAGTCACTAAGCCGCTGAGTTTCATTGCGGTTAGCCAGAACGACCCGGTCGTAATGACGTCGCTAATGTGGTCTAAAGACAGCAGCCCGGTTCTTGTCAGCTGAATTCCTACACCCAGTGAAAAGTTAGCAACATACTGTGAAGCAATTGTTTTTACTTTTTGTAAGCGGCCTTCCGGAATGAAGCGGTCAAAAACTTTAATGAGACGGTTTTTGATAGGTCTGTTGATTTTCCCCCATAAGTCGCGGTCTAAACCGAAGGTTCCCGCCATGATCAGGTTCATGATGACCATTGTAGTTTTTTGATGAATATCAAATGACGAAGCATGCAGCCAAATCATTGTGTCGATTCCGACTGTAATGGTTAAAACCGTCAGACCGATGCGGTCATTGCGAAGGGTATCTTGAACATTGCTATAATAGTTTTTAAATCCTGAAGCCAGTTTTTCACTGGCGCTGGCAAGTCGGCCAATCGGAATAATTCTTAAAAGTCTTTTGTCGTTTGCACCGGAGGTCGCTTTGACTGCGGCATTTGCTGCATCGGTGTTGTCCGTACTGAGAATCACGTCGGTGTTTCGAATGTTCGGGTCTGCCAGTAACTGTTCTACCTGACCCGGTTGAATATCGCGGGTCTCGGCTACTGTTATTCGGGCTTTTTGCTCTCCTACCGGAGCTTCTACAACGACTGTATTTTGAGTGGTGAGAGGGCGGGCCTGAGCCGTGGTTCGTGGTCTTGCGCCCGCTTCAAATTCGATCTGATCCGCGGCAAAAACCGACGGATGAAACGCAAAGCTGAAAACCAAAATGGCGGAGATCAAAAATCGCACGTGCCACTACCCCCTGTTCAGCCAAAGGCGATGCAGAACTTATTCCAGAAATCCGGCCGTTATATTCATTATATGAGAATTGATTCAAGGATTTAGGTCTTAAAACAATCACGGAAACGCAATTGAGAGCTTACTGTCAAAAAATCTTACACTTTAAAAATTTAGTTATTAAAGCGGTCGAATTCGTATTCCCAGAAAACATAGTCAGCCACTGACAATTGCTGGGTGAGCAAACCTAATTTTAAAGACAGCCAGAAAGAGGTATGCGAGACCAAAGAGCGCTGTCTTTTTTCACCACGTATTTTATACGAATGAATATTTTGAAGTGGTCTAATGAAATGCATCGCCTGAACAAAAGCGCCGACTTCAGCTTTGAAAACTCCAAGTTCGTCCCGGCAAAAATTTACAAACTTTTCGTTTTCAACAAGTTGGTCGATCTGTGCAGTGTTCTTCTCTGTTGTCCATAAGTAAGAAACCAAAACGGCAGCCATGAGTTCTGTTGTGTCGCTGAAATTTATTCCGTAGTAGTCAAACTGACGTACGTAATGTAAAAAGTGTTCACGTTCTTCATCATGAGAAAACATTTTATGAAAGCTCGGCAGAATGACTTCAAAAATACCAAGATCAAAGAGTTCCATTAACGCTTGGTCTGCATCAGCGAGTCTAAAAAATTTAATCCACTCTTCACGTATGCGAGGGGCAGCGGCGCGCCGAAGTTCGCCTTTGAGGAGATTCAGCTGCAAACGTAATTCCGGTTCTATGCTGAATTTTAATTTTTGGGACAGGCGCACGGCTCTTAGCATTCGAATTGGATCTTCAATCAACCTTTCACGGGGCGGTCCGATCATTCTTAAAACGCGTCCGTGAATATCAAGTAATCCCTGACAGTGATCGACAATCGTATTGTCTATTGGATCGTAATAAAGGGAATTCACGGTAAAATCCCGTCGAAAAGAATCTTCTTCAATATTTCCGAAAAAATTTTCTTCAATTAAGCGGCGGTCTTCTTCGCCGGTTGTTTCCAACTCTTCAATTGTTGCCGCACGTCTGAAGGTTGCGATTTCATAAATGGCGTCGCCTCTTCGTGCGTGAACCAGTTTGAAACGTCTACCGATAATAAAACAATTAGAAACTTTTTTCTTCACCTCTTGGGGCGAAGCACTTGTTGCGATATCGAAATCTTTAGGCTTCAAACCAACTAATAGATCCCTCACCCCGCCGCCAACTAAGTAGGCCTGAAAGTGAGAATCCTTTAACTTCTTAACGATTTGAACAGCATGGTGATCAATCAAGTTAGCATGGCGAACGAGCTTTTCTGTGTAGTAATGTTTTAACCGGGCTAATTCCGAATTGGTCATTCTTATTTTTTAATTGAGCATCGATTTCAAGTCGAGTAATTAAGTGAGGTGTACATCGATAATTTTCACTATTATATTTTAGGAACCAATTCAGAACAGCGGATTGTGTTTGTTCATGGCCTTATGGCTTTTGCTGCAAATTGGAGAAAAATCGCCAATAAAGTAGAAGATAGGTACCAGTGTTTGATCTATGATCAGCGTGGGCACGGCCGTTCAATGAAACCCGAATCGGGATATAGACCCACAGATTTTGCTGAAGACTTGTACAAAATTACTAATGAGCTCGGCTGGGATAGCTTTCACCTTGTCGGACATTCAATGGGTGGAAGGGTCGCTATGGTTTTTGCCCATATGTATCCTGAAAAAGTTAAAACTCTGTGCATTGAAGATATGGGCGCCGATGTCAGCCCCGATAGTTACAAATATTACGAAAAAATGCTGAATATTGTGCCAACTCCTTTCAACTCAAAAGAAGATATGAAGGCTTTTTTTCAAAATGAATTTTTGACGCTTTTCACTCCGCACGAACCGGCTCACGTTTTGTTAACGTTTCTTCAGGCTAACATCGAAGAAAAACAAGACGGCCTTTATGATTGGAAGTTTTCTAGGCAAGCCATTATTGATATCGTTCGAGAAGGCCATAAGAAAGATTATTGGTTCGAAGTGAGCTCTTTAAAAATGCCGGTCTTGCTGGTCCGAGGGGAAAATTCGCATGTTTTAAAGGCTGATGAGTTTGAAAAAATGCAGATGGTGAATCCTATGATTGCCGGAGCTGAAATCAAAGGAGCCGGGCATTGGGTTCATTATGAAAAATTTGAGGAGTTCACTCAGATTCTCGATGGATTTATAAGTGCACATTTAACGTGAACTTTTGCATTTAATGGCCATCTGCGCAAAGTTTCTTCAATGTGGCCTTCATGCGTGACAGCAACAGTCTGATCTAATATTTAAAGAAACCATAATGAAGTACTCTGAACTGAATCTTGATCCTAAGTTAGTTTCGGCCATCGAAAATTTAAATTACGTCGAAGCCACTGCCATCCAAGAGCAGACCATTCCTCACATTTTGGCAGGTAAAGATGTGGCCGGATTGGCGCAAACCGGAACCGGTAAAACAGCAGCGTTTTTAATTCCACTAATCGAGCGCATTCTCAGAACGCATAATGATCCCAATCATGAGCGCGCTATTAAAAACTGGAACGCACGCAGTTTTATTCTGATTTTAGTTCCAACACGTGAACTGGCTGACCAAATTAATGAAAACGTCGTTAAACTGGCGTTCGGTACCGGTTTAAAAAGTTATCCGCTTTACGGTGGAACCGGTTACGAAAAACAAAAAGAAGCGTTGTTATCTGGCCTTCAGTTTATCGTCTCAACTCCTGGCCGCTTAATTGATTTGTATTAAGAAAACCACGTCGACTTAAAACAAGTGTCTACCATCATCTTTGATGAAGCTGACCGTATGTTTGATATGGGTTTTAAAGATGATATGAAGTACATCCTTTCCCGCGTTCCGCGTGAAAGACAATTTTTAGTATTTAGTGCTACCTTAAATTTTGATGTTCTTAATACGGCTTACCAATTCGGGGCAGAACCGGTTGAAATCAACATCAGCCGTGATCAGGCAAAAGCTGAAAATGTAAAAGATGCTATTATTCACATAGGTCACGACGAAAAACCGCAGTTCTTGTTGTCTATCATTAAAAAAGAAAATCCAAAACAGACCATGATCTTCACAAACTTCAAACACAACGTTGACCGTTTGGCGAAGTTTTTAATGGATAACGGAATTCCTGCTATGGGAATTTCAAGCTTGATGAATCAAAGTCAGCGAAACAACGTGATCGAAAAATTTAAAGGCGAAAATGATCACAACGTGTTGGTCGCTACCGATGTCGCGGCTCGCGGACTTGATATTAACGGCGTTGATTTAGTTGTGAATTACGAGATGCCTCAAGATGCAGAGTCTTACGTTCACCGCATCGGCCGCACAGGCCGCGCCGGAAACGAAGGAAAGGCTTTCTCATTTATCTCTGACCGAGATGTTGATTCATTAGGCCGGGTAGAAGAATATACGAAGAAAAAAATTGATTCTGTTTACATAGAAGATGCTGAACTAATTAAAGACTTCAAACCGTTTCAATCGGAAGACAATGTCTTCAAACGCCGTGGCGATGGCCCACGCGACAGCCGCGGACCTCGTGGCCGTGGTGGTGATCGTGGCGGAGACAGAGGCGGGCGCTTTGATCGCAACAAAGACCGCGGACCTCGTCCACCTCGCGCGGAAGGCGCGGATAATAGAAACCGTGCTGAAGGCGACAATCGTAATCGTCCAGAGGGTGCAGAACACAGAGGCAACCGTCCGGAAGGTACTGAAGGCCGGCCACATCACGCAAAACCTCAAGGGCAGCAAGGACCACGTCCGCCGCGTCCACAGCATAAAGATCACAACCGTGATCAGAAGCATGGCGACAGACCTCGGCATGCTAACGGAAAGCAACGTCCGGCTCATCAAAATCAAAACCGTTCGCCAGACTCTTCGAACACTAAGCCTAGTCAGGCCCGCGTTTTTAGAAGCAATGCGCGCGGATCACAGTCAAAAGCTGCTCCGAAATCAATTGGTGAAAAAATGAAATCATTTTTTCAGAAGCTTTTCGGGTAGTTTTAAATTTTTAAAATAGAGATAGGTAAAAAGCTGAAAATTAAATTCAGCTTTTTTTATTTAAGCCCTGTTGATGACGTTAATGGCTGCAGTGGGCTTTCTTTATCGAATGGTAAAAAGCTTTTTGGAACATACTGATCAAGATTACTTTTCTTTTTGCCTTTTACACGGTCAATGATCCAATCGCGGATTTTGCCGTAGGCTAATTGGCGATCTGCAGGAGTCTGTTCCACATCAAAGCTTGTATGGAAGAAGGTGTTTTCATTTTCCGTTGAGATCATACCGGCAAGAGCAATTGTATCTGCCACAGAACCCGTTTTGGCAATCAAGGCGCCGTTTGTATCATCTGTACCATAGATTTGTGTAACCGTGCTGTTACCGTCCGCCGCTGTATCTTTGCCTGCTACCGGCATGATATGTTTAAATTCCAGACCCTGTTGAGAAAGTGTTTGGCGAAGATCAGACATGATTTCAACAACCGAACGACAAGAGGCTTTGTTGTATACTTTTTGATTGCCGATAAATGCCGGATAGCCAGAACCATTGTAAATTTTTATTTCTTCGACTGGAATTTCAGGAAACTTGATTCGGAAAAACTGATCGTAACTGAAACTCTGAGCCATCTTAGTAAAAAACATTTGTGCTGCAAAGTTATGAGAATTTCTGTTCATCTCTTTTAGATTGCGGTGAAGAGTTGACGAGGCCAGAGAAAAAGTTTTTGTCAGTGCAGTTTTTGCGAAGTCCTTTTTTGCCAGGTAATGAATGTCTTTGATGGTGAGTGTAAGGCTTCTTGGTAACACTAAATTCTCAAGCGCCAGCACCCGAGCGTTTAAGGCAGAAAGGTTCTGATTTATTGTCGTCGTATCACGACGCAGATCACGCATGATCTCATCGGTTGATAGCGGAGCATCACTGTGAGCCAACAAAGCATCTGTCCGCATGTCAGATGAATAAAGAAAATTTTCATCGTAAGTTAAGTAGTGAATCGCTTTTACATCCAGCTTGTTAAGTTCACCAATTAAAAATTGAAATAAAGTGCGGTCGGCGTACGGGTAAAGCGCACCTTCAAGGTGAACATCAACCTGGCCAGGGCCCAGTGGCGTAATATGAATTAAAGTTTTATAACGAAAGTCCGCACCTAAACTTGCAACGGCCCAGTGGGTGGTAAAAACTTTTGAAACAGAGGCAATGGTAAAAGCCGTGTTCGCGTTTAAGCCTTCGACAACACCGGTAACAGGATTTTTTGTGCATTGCGTATTTAATTTGGCCGCATGTAGGGACGTGCCTAATACAAATATAACCAAACTTACAAAGTAAGAAAAACCCCTCATGAACCCCTCATTCACAAGCCGAGTAAAGCAGTCTTTTTAGCCAGTTTCAAGCCTACTGAAACAATATTAAAGGCTTAAGAAAAGAAAAACCCCCTGGAAGAACTCTCCACAGGGGGTTTTTGGTTATAATTTAAGCAATTATTAAGCTGCTAAATCTGATTTTTCGAACACACGGTAGAAGCCGTTTCCGCCCGACCGCTCAAGAAACTGCTGAAACTTCTCAGTCTCTTTAGGAATTCTTTGCTCGATAATAATTTGCTGAAGCTTATCAACCGCTTGTCGTTCTTCAGCGCCTTGTTTTACATTTCGCTGAGCTGAAACCCATTTAGGTACAACAATCGCAAATGCAGAACCTTTATCGCTTTCAGCATTTGAATCAAGAACGTGAGATCCACTTGTTCCTTCCCACACGCGTGAGAAGAATCCTAAGTGTGATCTTGGAATATTCGCCATTGCACCTTTTGCAGAAAATGATGGGAAGGCATTTTTACTGTTAATCGCAGAAGTTGCTTCTTTAATACCGCTGCCGTTTTCAGTACCTGATCTGGCAATGTTCACAACAGGAACATTCAAACCTAATCGTGCTACTTCTTGAGCCGCATATGGTCCGTCAGCAATAACTAATTTTACACTACCTTGCGCTAACACCGCTTGAATAACTTTTTGGCGGTAAGCAGTTGTCTGTTGTAAAACAACAGCCCACTCTTGAGCTGTTGCGCCGTCCATACCGAACGGAACAGTTTTAAGAACCAAGTGTTGTTCACGAACGCCCATGTCGTCCATTAAACCTTGTAAGTACTGACCACGAGTTCCTGTTAATGCACGGGAAGTTAAAATATCGTCTACGCCATCCGGGTCTGCAACGATCAACACTTTAGGTTGATTGAAGGTTCCACGGTAGTGACCGAAATCACCAACACAAAGTGGGTGAGTTTTGATATTGAATCGAGAAGCCGGCTCTGGCGCTTTACAATTCGGATTTGCATCTTTGCCGTCTTTCATTTTTCCAATAACTGCGATATCTAAATTTTCTTTCATGATCTGAGCCATCTCAGCGCCTGGGCCGCGGTCGAACACAGATTTTGTCTGTGCTAAACGAGGGCGGGCAGAAAATAACTCATCATTAGAAATAGAACCGGCAGGTGCAGCAGCATCCATCATACGGTTCATTTTAGTTTGATCGAAGCTTGGTCTCTCACGAGTACCGATAACAACTACGTTGGGATTCAAACGGGAAGCTGAAGAAACCGAAACCATTCTGTTTTTCGGAGTACCGAAATCATAAAATGCAGGACCGATGTCAGCGCGGCCGTAGTTGTACTGTTCGCCACGCGCGAAATGATTCACTTGGCCCGGGTCAGCGTCGATGTTCCAACGTGACTTCCACGGTTTCAAGGGAGCCAGGTAACCGTCAAAGAATTCAGCTAAGTTAGCTTTTGCCTGAGTACCGCCAACTTTTGTTGCCAGTTCCATTTGTTTTGCAGAAAGGTAAGTGGGGTGAGGAAACTCAGCAACTAAGATGTCATGATTTACACTTGAGCCATCGGTAAGTTTTAAACCTTTTAAAGAAATTGTGTTTTTA
>JANWIU010000129.1 GCA_025449725.1 Pseudobdellovibrio sp. | reverse complement strand
TTTACAGCACTTTTGATAAACGTCATTTTAGCCATGGTAGTAACCTAATATGAAATCCGGATTTTCTCAATTCTTAGATTTATTCTTATTTTTGAGATATTCCCTGCCTCAGATCAAATTAAAAGCTCCTGAGGGCCGTCATGCCTAGCCGGTTTTTTGAATCATAAGCCCGCAAGGAGAACTTAAATGAATCGATACAAACTTATTTTATCTGACGAAAATAGAACCGAATGGTCCGTTGAAAACTATTTATACGCTGGAAGCGACAGCGGATGCGGCCTGTACCTCAGTAATGAAACTGTCGAAAAAAAGCATGCGCTGATTGAGGTGCGTGACTTGGGTCTTCACATTAAGGATTTACGTTCAACGACCGGAGTGTTTTTGAACGGCGCCAGAATTTTTGAAGCCCAGCTTAATGACGGAGACGTTTTAACTCTTGGCAATCAAGAGCTGATCGTCGTCGATAATCAAAAATCAAAAAAAGAATTTTCATTGAAAAGTCATAATGAATACTGGAGCAAACAACTGGGTCACTTAGCATCCGTTGCTGAAACTCAGTTTCCGGTGCTTTTACTTGGGCCGTCTGGCACAGGTAAGGATGTCATCGCTCAAATGATTCACCAACATTCGAAGCTGCAACAAAATGCATTTGTCAGCGTGAACTGTTCGGCGCTGACTGAAACACTGGTTGAAAGCGAACTGTTCGGTCACGTGAAAGGAAGTTTCACCGGAGCCATCGCCGACCGTAAAGGAGCATTTGAAACCGCCAGAGGGGGAACTCTGTTTTTGGATGAAATCGGTGATTTGCCATATTCGCTGCAGGCGAAGTTACTGCGGGCCCTTGAAAATAATGAAATCAGGCCCGTAGGCAGCGACCGCGCCATTAAAACAAATGTGCGCATCATCGCCGCCACTCACCAGAATCTTTACAACAAAATCAGAGAAGGAAGCTTCCGTGCCGATTTATTTTACCGGCTTAATGTGATTTGTGTTGATGTTCCCGCACTGAAAGAACGCTTAGAGGATTTCGATACTTTGGTTTACCAATTTGCTAAAGCCATGCGCGTGCGCTTTTCTCATGGTGCAATTACAACCTTACAAAAGCATGACTGTCCAGGGAACATTCGAGAACTAAAAAATGTTGTCGCCAGAAGCTCTGCTTTGTTTCCTAAAGAATACATTCAGGAAGGCCACATTGAAATTTTGCTGAACAAAAAAGAAAAGCTGGCTCATGCACAGACAGGAACTATGTACTTAGATGAGGCCTCCGGCTCACAGTTGTCAGTCATAAAAGAAATTGAAAAACAGATGATTATCAAAAGGCTCATGGCCAATCAGGGAAATCAAAAAAGAACAGCTAGTGATTTGGGAATGCCGAAATCCACCTTGCATGACCGCATCAAGCACTACCAAATTAAAGTCAGTGAGTTTCGCGCTGATTAAATTACGGATGGGCAGATTAGTTCAGCCCGGGCACATCCGTGCCCTAGGCCTCCTGCGAGCGTTGCTCGCTACGGCTTGATAATAAAAGTTTTGAGAAGCACACGTCTAACCTGACCGCGTGTCAGGTTAGCATTCAACAGGTCACGGAATTGGTCGCACAACTGGCGCTTTCCATCGGCAACAACCAGTTCGTCATAGGTTTTTTTCTCAGTTAAACGCGCCAGCATGTCTTTGAATTCTGCCTGGCGGTCTTTGATTTCAACAATCGCATCGGCAGACAGGCCTTCGACAGTCACCTCAAAGGCCAACATCGGGTTATCTGTGGAATTTTCCGATTCTTTAATATTCACGTGCAGCGCAGACATCGAAATCAAGTTTTTTGCAAAACGTGTGTTGTCAAAAAAGTCTTCTGTTTCAGTGTTGGGATTATATGAATTCGCCGGGCTTCCCATGGATTCCAATGACGGAATAAAAAGCTGCTGACTAAACAAGAGATCCTTATTCTTCCAGGCGAACACCAATAAGCTCAGCGCGAGGATCACGATTCCCCAAAATCCCGCTACAACTTTTAGGTTAGATTTAAACTCAAATGGCCTTTTCAAATAAACAAGAGCACTTTCGTTTATGTGTCTTTGAATATCGGCAGAGGCATCAACTGCGTCTTCTGAGACCACTTTGCTGGCATCAATTTTAATATTACTGATTTTCTTTAGAAATTCCGGATCCTCTTCAGCCAATAAAGCATCGACATCCAAAAGAATACTTTGGTCTGATTCGGGATTTTGGTCGAGTTTTTCGCCTTGATCTTCGCCGTTTTTTTCACTCACCGAAAAATTTTAATCAAAATAGGCGTAATTTGCACTAAAATTATAGTATGAAAAATGTATTTCAGACCCTGGCCTTCACTGTTGTTTTATTCTTGTTCGGCTGCGCAACTGATCTTCCTGTGAAGACTGTTCGCGACACTCCTTCAGGCGAAAATTCGGAGACTCCTGCCGAACCTTCAAGTCCCGCACCTGTGGTGACGGAGACTCCGCCCCCGCAGCCGGTAACTGAGCCCCCGGCCACAACTGAACATCGCGAAGATATCAAGCTTTCAAATTTAGAAATTCAAAAGTTTGCCTATGAGCTGGGGCTGGATCCTAAAAAACCTCTCAGTGAAGATGAAAAAAAACAGATTGTGAACCGCAAACGCCTGCGAGAGCTGGAGCGCGGCTTAGATTCCTCTAAAGAAAGACTACAGTACTCGAAAGTTCTTCCGTGGCTTAAAAACGATGAAGAAAAAATCACCCTGCTTTTGATTCCTTCTGTGGAAGGCCGGCAGGTTTGGATTAACAAAAACCGCATTTGGTCCCGCGCTCAAGATCTTAAAGAATTCGACGACGTTGTTGAATCTCAGGACATTGCTATTGGAATGCCCGCAGAATATGTCAAAAAATCCTGGGGCGAGCCCGTTAATATCGAAGTCAGTGGTAACCCGATTTACAGAAACGAACGCTGGCAGTACAACAAACAGGTCTCTACCCCACAAGGATACAAGCAGGAAAAGCGCTACGTGTATTTAGAAGGCGGCCGCGTTGTGGGCTGGGAAACAGAGTAGAAGCTCTTCGAAAGTTAAAAAAATTCTTTTGAAACTTTTAGTGCGCTTCGTCCCAGTTATCGCCAATAGAATAATTTACTTTTAAAGGAACTTTCAAGCGCGACACGTTTTCCATGATGTCGACGATCCACGGCACTTGCTCTTTTAAGTCTTTTTCAGTGCCTTCAAAAATCAGTTCATCGTGCACCTGAAGTAACATATCAACTTTTAAGCCCGGTGCCAGTTGAATCATAGCCATTTTTACCAGATCAGAGGCTGTACCCTGAATCGGAGCATTGATCGCAGCCCGTTCTCCGAACTTTTTAATCATGACGTTTTTGTTATCGAGCTCAGGAATGTATCGACGGCGGCCAAACAAAGTTTCAACATACTTTTGGTCATGAGCCTTTTCGATTGTATTTTTGATGTAGTCTCTGATTCCGCCGAATTTTAAGAAGTACTTTTCAATAATTTCAGCAGATTCTTTTCGTGATATGCCGAGTGCTTCTGCTAACCCGTAAGTTCCCTGCCCGTAAGCAATACCAAAGTTCACTGCTTTTGCAATCCGTCTCTGTTCCTTTGTTACCTCTTTAAGACCGACGCCGAATACTTCTGAAGCGGTAGCCGTGTGAATATCTAAATCATCTTTAAACGCACGAATTAAACCTGCATCGTCAGAAATATGCGCCAGTACACGAAGCTCAATCTGAGAATAATCGACCGATAGAAGCTTTTTACCTTCGTCTGCTATGAAGGCCTTTCTGACTCTTTGTCCCCGTTCTGTTCTAATGGGAATATTTTGAAGGTTCGGATTTGTACTTGATAACCGCCCCGTCGCTGTTAAAGCCTGATTTAAATGCGAATGCACCCGGCCCTGCTGATCAGCCAATTCAGGAAGAGCATCAACATAAGTCGATTTCAGTTTTGCGATCTCTCGGTATTCAATTATTTCTTTTGCAATCGGATGATCCAGTTTTTCCAGAACATCATTATCAGTCGAATAGCCTGTTTTGGTTTTCTTTAAAGCTTCAAGCCCCAGCTTTTCAAACAACACGACACCCAATTGCTTCGGAGAGCCGATATTGAATTTTTCTCCGCCGGCTAAGGCGTGAATTTTCTTTTCTTGTTCTTCCAGCAAACCCTTAAGTTCAATTGAGAATTTTTTTAAGAACTGCAAATCAAGCTTAATGCCTTTTCGCTCCATTTGAAAGAGAACTGGAATCAATGGCTTTTCAAGCTTTTGATAAATAACGTTAAGATCCTTCTTTTCCATTTCAGCTTTCACAACCGGAATCAGCTGCAGAAACAAGGCATAGACGGCCTTCATTTTTTCATCTTCTTCTGTAATAGCCTTTAGATCTAATTGCTGCTGTAAAAAGTGATCACCCAGTTTTTCGAAATCAGAACTATCGGCTGCACGGAGAACATAAGTTGTCAGCAACAGATCATTATTTATTTTTGCATTCTCAGGCTGAATTCCTAACTGAATCCAGATTTTTTTCAGATCAAATCCTGACCAGTTCAAATTACTTAAATTCAATTTGCAGTTAGAAATGTCAGTTAAGTAAAGTTCTTCACCGAACCCGAATCCCAGCTTAGAAGAAATAATGAAGACAAAAAATTCTTCTTGGGCCGTTAAGCGTTTTTGAACCTCTTCTTCGCTCCAAGATTTTAATTGCACGTTATTGACCGGCGCAATGGCTTCGGCCTTTTCTTCGGCCTTTTCTTCTTCCTGAACTTTGAATACCTGGCCCGTTACTGAACTGACAATCGCACGGCCCGCAACCGGTGCCTGCGTTTCAAATCCGGTTTTTCCTTCACCCAGAAGATTTTTTTCAAAGGTTTTGAAATTCAATTCCTGCAAGAAAGCACGGAGCTCATCTGTTTTGAAAGGTTTAACTTTAAAATCATCCAGATTATGAGTGATCGGCGCATCGCAAACAATTGTAACTAATTTTTTAGATAGTAATGCATTGGCCTTTGAGTTCAGAAGTTTTTCTTTAATAGAATCACTGCTGACCTGATCAATATTTTCATAAATTTTTTCTAAAGTTCCAAACTGCTCAATCAGTTTTTGTGCCCCTTTGGGCCCGATGCCTGCAACACCCGGAATATTATCAGATGTGTCGCCCGTAATGGCCAGGTAATCGATAAACTGGGCAGGCAGTACTCCGTGTTTTTCTTTAACCATGGCTTCATCAAAGATAATTTCTTTCATGGTGTCGTAAAGAAATACCTGAGGGCCCACCAACTGACAAAAATCTTTATCGCCACTGACGATATAAACATTGTAATCCTGTTTTTTTGCGACACAAGCAACGGTACCGATTAAGTCATCGGCCTCAAAGGTATCAAGCTCCAAATCGCAAATTCCGAAAAGGCTTGCGACTTGTTTTAAGTACGGCATTTGCAATTGTAAATCGTCGGGCATCTCGCTGCGATTCGCTTTATATTCGGTGTAAAGTCCTTTACGGAAAGAAGGCTCTTTGCGGTCATAACAAAATACAACGTGATCAGGTTTTTTCTCTTTAAACAATTTGACGATCATCGAAATGAAGCCGTAGACCGCATTCACAGGGACGCCTTTAGTAGAAGTCAGCGGGCGAATCGCATAGAACGCACGAAAAAACATCGAGCTCACATCGACAATATAAATTTCTTTTTTCATGGTGAAGTTCTACACCCGGAAGAAGGTCATGACAACGACGAGTCGTCTAAATAATCAAACTTATCGAGCTGTTCGGCAGACTCCTGCTTCAGCTTTTCTTCGCAAATGGAATCGAGTTCCGTTACGAGTGAGTTCAGCTCTACCTGCGATTTTAAAATATGAAAGTCGACTTGGCCTGTAGCCAGCCTGCGGGCAAATTCACGGCGGCTAAGGCCCAAATATAGATGGCCATTTTGTTTAAATTGATCAAGAGTCATGTGGAGATTAGAGCTTTTGCTCTAAGAAAAGTCAACGGTCGAAAAGTTGAGATTTTAAGTCTGATGCGGAATTCTTAAGAAGAAATCAAGTGTCTGAAATTACTCAGGAAAAACAAATATTAAATCGTGTTCTCCGGCCATGTCTAATTTGTCTTTTGCCTGGCGGGCAATGTAGCTCTGGTCCTTAGCCTGGCGAATTTGCATATCGAGATTTTTTGACTGGTCGATCGATCGTTTTATCTGATCTTGAATTGTAGATTGATCACGCTTAAGACCCCAAACCCGCCAAACCGCTCCATTTAAAAATAAGTAAGCAGCGAAGATCACGTTACAAAAAATCAGAACCTTTAATGGTCTGTTTAGGAAATTCCGAAAATGCGAACTGTAGCGATAAATTTTTTCCACAGCTCTATTTCATCTTAGTTGTTTGATTAGAGCAAGAAATTCACAATAAATTTGCCGGCGAAGAGGGGTCACCCCTTCTTCAGCCCAGTAGGTGCTTATCTTCTAAAAACTTTGAATTCCACACGGCGGTTATTGGCGCGGCCTTCATCGGTTTTGTTCGTATCAACCGGAAACTTTTCACCCATAAACTGAGTTTTCAGTTTCTTAGCATCCCATTTGTATTTTTTAATCATGTAGTTCTTCACGCGCTCAGAACGGCGTTTAGAAAGATCCACATTGTAAGCGTCAGTACCAATGCTGTCTGTGTGACCTTCAATTACGATGCGCGCCCAAGGCTTCTTGCTGGCGTATGTGTTGACCTTTTCCAGTTCGTAAAATGAACGTTGTTGTAATTCATCTTTATCAAAATCAAAAAGTACGCTGGCATTGATACGGAACAGTTCGTATCCGCGTTTTTTTGTCCAGTTCACAATCGTTGGCGCGCTGAAAGGCTGCCAGATTTGTTTTTTACTTTTAGCAACGGCACATAAAGTAATTCCACCGTCAGGTATTGGGCCGATATTGCTGATGATCGGCATTGTACCCGGAGTTTCTGCGCTGTAATCAATTTCAGAAGTACAGTTTGTGTCAGGGGTGGCACCGATCTTCCAGCGGTAAGCTTCGTAATCATTTGGATCGACCGCAGTTACCGGCATTTTCAAATCAATTGCATCTGACACGCCTGTTGGATGATTTTGAACAACAGCTATCGGCGCTTTGCCTTTTATCCATTTTATAATTGTTGGCGAAGTAAATGGCTGCCATTTGCCGCTGTTATTTTTAGCGACAGCACATAATGTGATTCCACCATCAGGAATATTTTCAATATTGCTAACGATCGGCATATTTCCTTCGATTTCATCGGTGTACATGTCTTCTTTATAACAATCCGTTTTAGGAGAAGACCCGATCTTCCAGCGGTAAGCTTCGTAGTCCTCAGGGTCTACGGCCGAAACCGGCATTTTCAGTTTCGTCACAGGAGATCCACCCACAGGATGATTTCTTACAACTGCAATCGGATAAGTTTCGGGTTCAACATCACAGACAGGACCGAACATAAAATTAATCCCGGCATAAGCACGAACATCAGGAGTGGCCTGCGCTTCCGCAAGTTTTGTTCCTAACCCGCCTTGTAGCAATGTTGTTTTGGACCAATCATGGCGTAAACCTAAACCAAGCTCTAACGCCTGTTGGGCCGTTTTCACGCTGTCAGCGCCCGAACCTGCAGGCTGGCTTCCGTTAAGTTCCAAAACAAAGTCGCTTTTTAAAAAGCCGATACGTGTGGCCGCGGCCGCCGAGTAGATAACAGAATTTCCACAGGGAATAAACGGAACCTTCAAGCCGGTTTGATCGTCACTTAACTGATCGCCGGAATTTCTGATGCGGTAACCTATGTTTCCGCCCAACTTCCAGTCGCCGCCGATTGTTGTGTCTGCCGCCAACTCAACGTTGATTGTTGGGCCCGGGCTAGATCCTGCGAATGGATTTTCTTTAATAGTATTAAAATTCGCCGAAAGGATAACGGCCATACCGCCCTTGTCATCGCCGTAAAAACGGTACTTCGTCATCGGACGGACTTCGGTTAATCCATATTCGTCAAAATAACTGACACCGTAGGGGTCATCGTTATGAGAAGTCACAACAAACGGAAGCGCAATCCCTGCGTCCCAATTTTCAGTAAGTCCAATTGTTGCGTAAAGGTGCGCACCTAATAATGCGTCGTTCGCTCTTGTTCCTGTCAGGTCATTGTTGGTTGCATAGTAAATATCAGAATAAGTTAAAGTATTTTGCGAGTAATCCAGGTAAAGACCCAAATTGCACATGCAGGGCTTCAATGTTTCAGAAGAGTGTACCGTCGTAAAGTCAGTTGCAGAAATGTCCGGATTAAAATTTTGATAATCGTTACCGACAACATTTGCGGACGCAACAGATCCTGCCAAAAGAACCAAAGCAATAATTTTATTCATGGCCCAATATTGCTTTAATTCTCTTCAATATTCAATACTTATCTAAATCCGGCTTTATCCCAGTAGATACCCATACCGCCAAGATCTTCTTCGATTCTCAACAGTTGATTGTACTTTGCGGTTCTTTCTCCGCGGCAAAGGCTTCCGGTTTTGATCTGATGGCAATTAAGCGCCACCGCTAAGTCTGCAATTGTTACATCTTCGGTTTCACCGCTTCGGTGAGACATCACTGTACGCATTTTATTTCGCTGAGCCAGATTTACGGCATCGTAAGTTTCGGTTAAGGTTCCGATCTGGTTAACTTTAACCAAAAGGGCGTTCGCCGCTTTCTTTTCAAGACCTTGGCGAAGGCGTTTCGGGTTTGTCACAAACAAATCGTCTCCGACCAACTGAACATGCGAGCCTAATGATGCAGTTGCCTGCACCCATGAATCCCAGTCATCTTCAGCGAAGCCGTCTTCGATACTGACAAGCGGATATTTTTCACACCATTTTGCGTAGATATTTTTTAAATCAGTGCCCGAAATGAGATTTTTTTCCCAGGTGTACTGATTTTCTTTAAATAATTCTGTCGCCGCTACATCCAATGCCAGGAAGACGTTTTGACCGGCTTCATAACCTGCTTCTAAGATGGCTTGCATGAGCAGCTCAAGCGCTTCTTCGTTAGACTTCAATGTTGGAGCAAAACCTCCCTCATCACCGACTGCAGTTGATAGACCTTTTTTATTTAAAATTTTCTTTAAGGTATGAAAAATTTCAGAACCGGCTCGCAGAGATTCCGCAAACGAGTTATTTACGGTCGGCACAATCATGAATTCCTGAATGTCTAAACCATTGTTGGCGTGAGCACCGCCGTTAAGAACGTTCATCAATGGTACCGGCAGGCGGCAAGCCTGAGATCCGCCCACATAACGGTACAACGGCAAACCTGCGTCCTTAGCGGCTGCATGAGCTACTGCCAATGAAACACCAAGAATTGCGTTCGCGCCCAAATTGGATTTGTTTTCTGTTCCGTCAATGTCGCGAAGAACCTTATCGATATAAACTTGTTCATAAACATTTAGTCCCACAACCTCAGGGGCAATTTTTTCGCGAACGTGATCAACCGCTTTAAATACGCCTTTACCTAAATATCTATTTTTATCGCCATCTCGCAGTTCATAAGCTTCATGAGCACCTGTGCTTGCTCCTGAAGGTACGGCCGCACGTCCCATGTTGCCGGCAGCTGTTTTAACTTCAACTTCGATTGTCGGGTTCCCGCGGCTATCAAGAATTTCGCGGCCTAATAGACTGATGATTTCTGACATAAGGTCCTCCTACTGACTTTGCTGGCTTTGATCAGGGTTTGACTGATTTTCAGGTTTATTTAATTTTTTAAGTGTTTCGATGCTATCAAAAATAATTTTCGGATACTGGTCTTTTACGATTTCCCAGTCAACGCGGTGAAACGCTTCGCGAATACCCGGCGTTTGTTTTTGGCCCGCCGTCAACAACACAACCAATTGATGAGCCCGCACCATGTAGTCATGTAATCGCGATAAATTTTGGGCCACATGATGAACCGGCTGTTTCATAAATTCAAATTGCGAAAAATCTTCGGCGTTAACCTG
The DNA here is from genome assembly GCA_025449725.1 of Pseudobdellovibrio sp. GTDB lineage: Bacteria > Bdellovibrionota > Bdellovibrionia > Bdellovibrionales > Bdellovibrionaceae > Pseudobdellovibrio. Next base: position 3,427 of record JANWIU010000129.1, on the reverse strand, counting down.
AGGCTGCGAAGGCGTCGCACCGCCTTTTGCGGCCAAGTCGATTAACTCTTCATTGCGTCTTTGCAATTCTCTGTTTTTTTCTTCGAGTTCGCGGCTGTGACGAATCACTTCGCGCATCAACTGCGGAGAAATCGTTCGGTCTTCATCACCGTCGCCAAGAACACTTTGTTGTTGATCCGACCATTCGATTTTAAAATGAATGTCGGTCCACTCACACTGAGCCGGCGACTTACCGACATAAACCGGCAACGATTCAAACGCCGCCTTAAGATAAGTTGTTATCAACGGATACTGTTCAGCCGGAAGTGGAATGTCGAAGCTGAGACCGTTTGCCAATCTTTCCAGATTTTCAATCGGTGGTTCCGGAGAAATGAAGTAACTCAAAAATTTTTCAGGCTGTAAGAATATTTCTTCAGGCTTCGGCATCATACGAAGAACGCTATCTAAAACTCCCCAACAGCGGCTTTTCGGCGTACGGTGGCCGGCTTTGATCAACTGATCATCCTTCAAAGAAAGCCGCTCTAAAAACGCTTCCATGTCCGGTGCGCGCATCCAGCGCGAAGAATCACGCAACAATTCCCATGGCAAATCCGCTTCCGAAAAATAAGCCGACAAATCGACTTTTTCGGACTCTAAATAACTTAAAATTCCATGGGTTATTTTACAGCTGAAATACACGGCCCTAACTTATAGATTGGGGTCCCGCCTTGCAAGTACAGAACCGTGTAAAAATGGCTATGTCGACATTATGTACACCCTATTACTTTCGATCTGATCCATTTCTATTTATTTTCTGCGGAAATGCTATTAGATTCGGCAAATCAAAACCGGGGGTCCTATGAAATCAGTAATTTACACAATTCTTGGCGTTGCATTTTCAACCCAGCTTTTAGCTGCAGAACCGACGACGATTATCGTTTCGATTTTGGTGCCCAACTACAAGTCACCGATGATCCAAACCGGATTTCATGATTCAGCTTTTGATTACAACGAAAAAAATGATTTAACTCCGAGAAATAAAAGCATGTGCTTTACCGGCCCTGCAGCAGATGTGTGTAATCAAATCCGCAACTTTGAAAGATCAATGAACGCCGGTTACCGCGGCGGCGCCCATGACAACATTCGCGTTTACAGCTGTAAAATGACTGCAGCCGATACGGTTGAAACTTCGTATCAGCTGACCAGTGATTATGGCGATGATCTGCGTGTTGAACGCACGATCAAGCCTTGTTTGAACTAATTATTATCTGCGGTGAAATCGAATCGCATCATGAAATTCGTTAAATCGCGTATCAGCAGGTGAACGATAGATAGATCGTGCAGCGTCACGCCACGCAGTTGGCTCCGGCATTCCTGCACAAAGGAACCCCTCTTCACGAAGTAATTCGCTACTTGATCGGCCATAGGTGCAACTACCTAAGTTTGTACTTTGGTTCTGTGTATTGTAGTATTCAAAGAAGCTTTGCAAATTCGGCTCACCTGAAATCGCTGCACTTCGCATCAAACCAATATTCCAAGTCCCGGAAAAACTACTTCCAAGTGAAGATAGCGAATAAGTGTTTGCATTCGGTTCAGCGTAAAAGCGAACGCTATTTCCGGTTCGGCGAAAAACTTCCATAACCAGCACAGATACTGCTTGCTGGGCGGTCGGGCGGCATCCCTGATGTATAACATAAACTTTGCTGTTTTTAAAAACGCAGTACTGAGAAGCCCCTTCAGTAATAATCACACCGTTATCGCCGCGGATAGGATCCGGAATTCCGCGACCAACGTAAACGAGGGGTTCGCTTAAAGTATCAGAAATTGCTTCTTGTGGAGTGTACAGCTCTGCTCTTGTTGCAGAATGCCGTGCTCTAGGGCCGACTACAACGATATCTTCTGTAGCCACACTTGCTTCATCATTTGCGCTATCAGCATTTTCTGCATTTACAGATACAACAGACAAAGAAAAAATTAAAAATGTAATGATTTTTTTCATGTTAATTACCGTCTTCCCATTCTCACCGCATCGTGGGCTTCGCGGAAACGGTTATTTAAAGGCGCCGGCCAAAAAATAGCCGTTTGATCTCTCCAGGCTGTCGGTTCAGCGCCTCTTGGAGCACAGATCAACTGCGGGTTCGGTCCGGCGAAGGGACCGTACGTGAATACCTGGTAAGTACAACTTCTCGCTGGATTAGATGTTTGATTATAATACTGAAAGGCGCGTTGCAAATTCATCTCTTCCGTAATCGGTGGAGTAACCATTGTGCCGATTCTCCAGCCGGAAAGATTGTTCTGCGTAAACATATTCAAATTATATGATGTCGTTGGAGGTTCAAAATAAAAAGAAACCTGTCCTCCGGCACGAGAGAAAACTTCGATATTCAAAACCGAAATCGGCTGACTTGAACTCGGGCGGCAACCTTGATGGTAAACATAGGCGCGGCTGTTCTTCCAAACGCAGTACTGTGAAGCACCATCGGTCATAACAGCACCGCCGTCATCAAGAATCGGGTTCGGAATTCCACGACCAATAAAAATTAAATTTCCGCTGAGGATATCACTCACTGCCTGTTGCGGAGTGTATTGATTATCCGGCCAGGCTGCAACTGAACCGCCACTATTGAGCGCTCCACCATTATCCGGTTGAGGAGTCGGAGCAGGCCCCGGAATTACCGGAACAGGAGGAACCGGAGGAGCAGGAACAGGTACAGGGCCCGGAGAAACCGGTTGTGGACCTGGAAGTGGCTCTGGGCCAGGCATTGGAGCAGGGCCAGGAGTCGGAGAAATTCCCGGAGAGATCGGTGGATTTAAAGGTGCAGGAGTCGGCCCTGGCACTGGATCCGGAGTTGGTGCAGGTGTTGGATCCGGAGTTGGCGCTGGAGTAGGTGCCGGACCAGAATCCGGAGCTGGGGTTGGAGCCGGCGTCGGTGTCGGAGCAGGCGGTTCACTACAAGGATCACGTCGCGCCGAAACGTCACGAGTCGTTTGCGCAGAAGAAGATTCTTCAGGGCTACGTGTGAACTGACCTCGTGCTGTTAAAAGTCGTAAGCTCGGGCTGTTAGGATTATAATAAACCCAAACGACTTGTCCCGCTTGCGGGCCGTCAGTCACTTCAAGTAAAAATCCTAAATTGCCGGAATAAAATCTTTTAACTTCTAAGACACGGCCCTTGGTTCCTCTTGGTAAAACCAACCGGATATTATTATCCTGAGCTCTGAACTTTGCAGTACAGCGACCATTAACAAATTGATTTAACTCAATTTCATCACCGACGCCGATGGCGAATACGGTAATAGAAACAAAAATCGCCGTAACAAATGATTTAATTTTCATAATACTCCCTAAGCTGCTTTGACCGGCTTTTTAAATTTTGAAGCCGGAAAATTTATTTTATTATCAATAATTTCTTGGTAAAAAGAAGGAATCTGGCCGGTGGGCTCTATGC
>JANWIU010000128.1 GCA_025449725.1 Pseudobdellovibrio sp. | reverse complement strand
TTAATTCTTGCCGTTGCGTTTTAGATACTCTCAAAAATATCAGGCGCAGGCATTGTACGAACTCGATCGCGAGCTCGTACATAAATCTTTAGGTGCAGCTCCGGGTTTTTTAATGGGTTCAGTCTGGGTTATGTATCACCGGCTTGAAACTGTTGTTTACGCACAAGCCGTCGCATTGCTGGGCGTGTTCTTGTTGTTTCTGGCGGTTTCGCGCTACGGAATTGCTTTTCTGTATGAAAAGACCGTTATCGACTTTGAAGCGGCAGCGAAATTTATTAAATATAATATTATTGCAAACGGAATCTTCTGGTCGCTGACAATCATGGTTTCTTTAGTGGAGCTGCGGTTTCGTGATGCAAACTCTAACATTACGACAGTGGCGCTCTTGATCGGGTTTGTGCTGTCTTCCATGATGACGCTTTCTAATAATCTACGGCTGGCTTATTTCTTTCAGTCAGTGATGATAGCGCCCGCAGGGTTTTACCTGTTCATTATTGCAATAACAGATAATAACGACATGGCCTTAAGTGCTTCAGTCATTTTATTAATTGCATTTTTTTATATGCTGAACCAAAACCGGATTGCCCACACGCAAGTGGTCAACCGTATCCAATACGCGCTTGATCTTGAATTTACGAATAAACTTTTACAGGAAAGTCAGTCGCAGCTCATTGAAGAAAAGGCAAAGCTACAGCATTCTATCCGTTTAGCTGCCATAGGAGAAATTTCCGGAGAAATTGCTCACGAGATTAATAACCCGCTGGCGCTGGTGTTAGGCTACATAGAGCTGGCATCTGACCAACTGACCACCGGTAATTCGACAAAAGAACTAGTCGTTGAAAAACTGAACAAGGCAACCAAAGCTATTTCGAGAATCACAAAAATTATAAAGGGCCTGCGGCAGTATTCACGCGGCACTTTAAATGAACCAAGTAGCGTGGTGCTAATGAGTGAAATCATCGATGACGTGATGGATTTTTGTTCTGAAAAATTTAATCATCATTCTATTCAACTGGACACAAATTTTGAAAATGACTGTCAGATCAATTGCCGGCCGGTGGAAATTTCGCAAGTTGTGTTAAACATCATTTCAAACGCGATTGACGAGTTGGTGAAGCTTCCGACCGAGCAACGTAGGATCGGAATATCAACCGAAATTGGGCCTACCACTGTAAAACTTTTGGTCGTTAATTCAGGCCCGAAAATCGATCCCGCTATTAAATCCAGACTGTTTGAACCCTTCTTTTCGACTAAAAAGGTAGGAATAGGAACGGGTTTGGGGCTCAGTATTTCTAAAAACATCGTAGAAGCTCATTCAGGACGGCTTTATTACGACGACAGCGGTGTGCTGACCACCTTCGTCGTTGAACTTCCGGTCTTTGCTTAAAATCATTTAAATCGCTCCAATGCTGGATTGTGTTTTGCAGCTTTAAACCAAAATTCGAGTTCTTGGTCTCTTAGCTGCTGATTCGTGGAGGATAGCATGTTTAAAAAGTTGTTATTGGCTGTGGTGTTTTTTGGTTTCTCTTTTAGTTTGATGGCTGACCCAATCATCACGCCGCCAGAAGATGAACAAGAGCAGGAGCAAGATCAGCCAGCAGGCCCGATCGGGCAGGCTGTACAGGCACAACCGACTCCGGAAATTCAGCAACCCGTTCAGGAATTGGCAGCGGGATCAATTGCTGCTGAAATTCGTGAGATAAGAATTAAGTACAATGCGCGCTTCGGTGCGGACGGAAAACTGTCGGAAAATTCTAAGGGCAGAAAACGTTTTATTAAGGCGCAGGATGAGCTGGCTGCAAAACTTCGCCGAGAAGGCAAAGTGGGCAAATCCATCGATGTTCATAACAGCTACATGAAAGACACGGTCATCAAAGTAAGCGTTTTAAGAGAGAACGGATCAATTGCAGGAATACTAATAGAAAGAAACAAATACGCCACTAAAGAAGACGCGGCTTCTCTTCGGTTTTTTGATGCCCGTTCTATGCAGAATAATACAGTGTTGATGAATTATAATAATGTTGATGTTATTTCTTTTAAAGCCGATCAGTTCACATCTGAAAACGGTGGAGAAGTTGCGGTGAAGTATCCGACCAACTTTAAAAATAATACTTTTGGAGAAACGAAATTCTTAATTTCAAAAAATGCTGAAGGTGAATTTTCTTTTTCAAAAGACAGCGTTGAGTTCAGCCGGATTGATCTTCATATCTTTATTAAGATTTTTGGTGGCATTAACTTCGGTATTGATAACGTAAACTTCGGCAACGCAGCCCCGCAAGAATAGTTAAATAGACGAAATTACTAAACAATTTTAAATACTAGACAGAGGTCTAGTATTTTCTATTCAGTACCTTGCATTGAACACTACTGTGCGATATACAGTAGTCTATGAACTCTCAATTTAACAAAGGCGTAATTGAAATGTGTGTGTTGGCTTTAGTAAGCCAGCGAGACCTCTACGGATATGAATTAGTAGAGACCATTTCTAAACGCATCGAAATTTCTGAAGGCACGATCTACCCGATCCTTCGCCGACTAACAAACGAAAAATTTTTTGAAACTTATTTGAAAGAATCTTCGGAAGGGCCGCCGCGCAAGTATTACAAAATGACTGCGGCAGGCAAAAAAGAAACGGAAAAGTTATTGTCTTCTTGGAAGAAATTTTCAGGCGATGTGAATTCAATTATTAAGGGCGGGGAGTAAGCCAAATGAATAAGACACAATTTATTGAACAACTTAGAAAAGCACTTAGCGGAATTCCGCAGGTTGAAATTGATGATATCATTCGGGATCAAGAAGAAATCATTCGTGATGCCCTGGCAGCCGGAAGAACGGAAGAATCAATTATTACTTCACTGGGCAACCCAACGGAACTGGCTAGAAATTTAAAAGCGGAATTTAAAATTGAAAAGGCTCAAGATGAAATTAAATTAGGCGCCAAAGTGAAAGCGATGTTCGGCGCGGTTGGTGCTGTGCTGGTGCTGGCACCGTTCAATTTGATATTTGTGCTGGGGCCCATGATGGCCATGTTTGGAATTTTATTGGGGGGCTGGGCTACCGCCGTTGCGATTACGGTTGTGTGTTTTACGGTAGCCTTAGCCTTTTTCTTTTTTACGATTGTTATGCCTACGGGTGCATTAGGCTGGGTGGGAATCGGCTTTGGGTTTTTAGGTGTCATGTTTTTAGGGCTGGCCGGTCTTGGAGTTATGTACATGGTCAGCATGATGGTGGCGCAGTTGATTTTGCGTTACTTAAAATGGAATTTAAATTTTGTTAAGCGCCAAGCAGGCGCGGTTTAGTTCGGGGGATGAAGTGAAAAAATTTACTCTTGTTTCTTTAGGAATTGCGGTTGCTTGCTGGCTTGTTGCAGGAATAAGCCTGGCTATCTTCGGTGAAAAGGGCTTCGAAGATTTGTCTCAGGAAATAGTTGGAAGAAAATTAATCGAATTCCAAACCAAGGCGGAAGATATTGAAGCCGACCAGATCAAAAATGTAGAAGAATTGGAAGTGATCTTCCCGCAAGCGACGATTGAAATACTGCCTTCTGATGATGAAGGATTTCATGTGCAGTATCCTGGAACAGATAAAGAGGCACTGCACGGGCGTATCGATGGAAAACGTATAAGATACGACTTAGCCCGCTATTACGAAGGCACCGAAAGCAAAATTGTAGTCAGGCTGTTTAACGGAAATGGTTTTATTCACCTGGGAGACAGCGGCTCTTCTAAATTGACCTTTAGAATTCCTAAAAATATTAAAAAAATCAAAGCCAGATCAGAAACGGGCGACTTGAAAATCGATTCGATAAACGCAGCACAGGTAAAGTTTGAATCTACCAGTGGCAGCATGAAGATTCGCAGAATGAATTTAAGTAAACTAGAGGCTTCAACGACCAGCGGTGATTTACGCTTTCAGGGCTACACTCAAAACGCTGATTTAAAAACGATTTCGGGAGAAGTTAAAGTTCATTCTGAAAACAAAAGCCCGACGATGGTTCTTGCAACCACTTCAGGTGATGTGAATGTTGATTTTGAGGAAGAACCAAATGTGAAGTTTTCTTATGAAACGACCAGCGGAGAGCTGACATTAAAGGCGGACTCTGATTTGAAAGAGATTAAGCGAAAAGATATGGTTAAGCTGGGTCCGGCTGAAGGCGATGTGAAAGTTAAAACAGTTTCGGGCGATATCCGCGTTAGGACGCTGACAAGCTTCTAGTATTTTTCTTCGTTAAAGATTTTACGGGCTTGCTCAAATTTTTCAGGCGCCACATAGAAGCGGTCAATCACGCGTGCGCCTTCGTACTTTTGAAAAATTTGCGTTGCTTGATCTACAGGGGAAGGGACATCCCACTTGTCGTATTGATCTACCACAAAAATATTCATACGGTCAGCCGGGTCACCGGAGTGATATTTTGAAAGGCGCGTCTTTGAACTCGCGTAAATGCAATCGATGTCAAACTTCTTGAAAATTTTCAGAATGCTTTCGATCCGGTTGTGCTCCTGGTTGTGAAGCTCCAGAGCCACTTTGTAAGGGCGGCGTTTTGCGATTCGCTGTGCCCATGTGTTGTCGACCGTATCAAGATGCTCATACAGTTTGTAATCGGTGTAATCGATGTACTTACTGAGCTCCGGCGGTAAAACAAAACTGCAGTCCTTTGACATTAAATAGCGGTTTAGCATTTCTTCATACACGATACTTTTGTGATGGAAGTACACCATCAAATGCATGTGGTGCCGTGAAATCAGAAAGTCATCGAAAGCATACAAAGCCCGGCGGTTCAAAGCGAGAAAGGCTTTGTGATCGACGATATGCAAAGTCAAATTTTGTTGAAGCCAGTCTTTGTCGATTTTTCCGTAGTTGATTCCGCAGAAGTAAGAGTCTCTTTCCAGATAATCCATGCGGTCTGCATCTAATTCTGAACTGACAATCTGACTCAGCACCGGACGGAAATTAATTTTCCCGTCTGTAAAGAAACTTTCGTCGCATTTTAAATTTTTATCAACCAGACAGGCCACATATTCCGGGCTGATATCTTGAAAATTATCTTTGATCAGCGTTGCTATCGTAGAGTCCGTGATAAATTTAATTGTGTAATCTTCATGATTTGCCTGTCTGGATTGATTTACCTTTTGCTGATTGTAAATATTGATATCCAGTTTGCTCAGCTCCGGCATCACTTGTTCGGTGGTGTGGCTGAGAGGCCCGTGACCGATGTCATGAAGAAGTGCCGCCAGTTTTACGGCTTGCCTTAAGCGGCTTTTGGTTTGGGTTTTAGTAAACGGATAAGCTCTGAAAATACTGTCAAAAATTTGCCCGGCCACGTGGCTGACGCCGATAGAATGCAGAAAACGGTTATGAGTAGCGCCCGGGAAACTGAATTCAGAAAAACCGAGCTGTTTGATTTCTCTGAGGCGCTGAAACTCGACAGATTCAATAATAGCCACTTCGCCATCGCTAAGATGAATTGATCCATGAATAGGGTCGCGCATTTCCATAGCGCCCTAAGGTAGCTGGCACTTCTTCGATTTGCAATTCGGATTTACAGTGGTGCGAGCTGCATTTTAGGCGACGATGAGGTCGGAACAATTCGTGAATGCTTAAAAAATATGCCTCGAAAGCCTAGAGTTAAACAAGGAATTTATCCCTATCATGTAACAACAAGGGCGCTGAAGCGAGAACCTTTCCCGATTGAATTGGAAAAGCTATGGAACTTTGCAGGCGATTTGTTGCTTTTTTGTACGTATGCTTTCCGAATTGAAGTCCAATGTTTTGTACTTATGAACAATCACTATCATATGATCGTTCGTACTCCTGAATGTAATCTTGATAAATTTATGCGGTATTTTAACAAGGAATTGGGTCGCGAGATTTATTTTCAGTCCGGTGAGATCAATCAAAAGTTCGGAAGCCGGTACCATTGTTCAATCATATCAAACTTAAAGTACTATCATGCTGCCTATAAGTACGTTTATCGAAACCCGGTAACAGCAAATCTTTGCGGAAGAGTTGAAGATTACCCATTCAGTAGTCTGTGCTTTTTAACCTGTCGTCAAAAATACCTCTTTCCAATCCAAGATACCTTCTTTCAAAATATTGAAGATTTTTGGCCTACACTAAAATGGTTAAATACGGACTACGAAAAGGAAACTCACGATGAGCTAAAGCGCGCTCTCAAAAAAACCTACTTTGCGCTAAATTTTTAGAAAAGTGCCAGTCACCACCGAGGGTTTGCGTTATTTCGCAGGACCTTCGCCCAATAAAACTCAAAATACACGGGACTTAAACCCAGATTTCAAATTGATACACTTCTGGACCTTAGGTTTTCTCAGATTGAGCCGATCAGTTGTACAAGTTTGATACAAACCCAGTGATGCAGGCAAGGATGCCGGCATTTAGCGAAGAGGATCTTTGCTAAAACACGAGACGGGAACTTGGGGCATTCGGAAATCGGAAGTCAAAAGTGCCAGTCACCTTCAAGGAGGAAGGCAATGGGACTGAGAGTAAACACAAATACAGCTGCGTTGAATTCGCGATATCATTTGCGGAACACCGGCGCGAGTATTGAAAAAGTCATGCAGCGCATGGCCTCCGGTAGCCGTATCAATGGTCCTTCGGACGATGCTGCAGGTCTTGCGGTCTCTGAAAAGATGCGCGGAGATCTTCGCGGTTTACAACAAGTTGATCGCAATGCTCAAGACGGAATCTCTTTAACTCAGGTTGCTGAAGGCAGCTTGGCACAAATCTCTAATATGTTAATCCGTTTACGTGAGTTAGGTGTTCAGGCAGCGTCTGACACTATTAATGATGGAAATAGAAAATTAGTAAATCTTGAGTATCAAGAAATTAAAAACGAAATCGAACGTATCGCGAATGCAACTGAGTTCAACGGAACTCGTTTGCTGAACGGATCAGGATCCACAATGGATTTCCAGATCAACACACGAAACATTCCGACAGTGGACCGAATCACTTTTGATCCGGCACAGGCTGATGTTGGGATTACTTCTTTAGGTTTAAATGAATCCGAAGTGACGGATAAATATGGCGCTCAAGAATCACTGGATATGATTGATCAGGCGATGGCACATGTTAGTGAATTGCGTGCGTCGTTCGGTTCGATTCAAAGCCGTCTGCAAACGACGACTGAGAACATTAAAAATAATATTGAAAGTCTTTCTGCAGCTAAATCGCGAGTGACGGATGCCGATCTCGCTGAGGAATCTTCAGAATTGGCTAAAAAGAACTTAATGCTTCAGGCGGGAACTTCGGTTCTTGCTCAAGCAAATCAGCAACCTGGACAGGCCTTAGCCCTTTTACAAAGGGGTTAGTGGAAAGTTAGGGGACTCTTGCCAGTGCAAGTGACGACGCTGATGTGGAGCGAAAAATTCCTGCGAGGAATGAGGGGGTCAGGCCCCGTGCTACGAGGCCTGACCCAAATTTTGATGATTAATAACTGCTGAAAAATGATTTTCAGCAATTAAAACCGGCTTATCTAAGGATAGATGAGCTGAATGAACGAAAGGAACAAGGAGGATTTATGGGGCTACGTATAGCAACGAATGTGCAGGCACTTAATGCACAAAAGAACCTTTACGGAACTGGTAATGAGATCTCAACTACAATGGCGAGATTGTCTTCAGGTTACCGTATCAACAGATCATCAGACGACGCTGCAGGCTTAGCGATCTCTGAAAGTTTAAGAGCGCAGATTCGCGGTTTTAAACAAGCAAATAGAAATGCCAATGATGGTATCTCTCTAGTGAACGTTGCAGAGGGCGGATTGAACTCGGTTTCAAACATGCTCGTGCGTTTGCGTGAGTTAGCGATCCAAACATCATCTGACACGATCTCAGACCGTGAAAGAGCGTTAGTGGATGTGGAATATCAACAAATTAAAGAAGAAATTGAGCGCGTAGCACAAACTACTCAGTTCAACGGAACATTCTTGATTAACGGTTCAGGTGGAATGCTAGACTTTCAAGTCGGTAACTACAATGATCCATTGAATGACCGAATCAGTTTTGACGCCGGTTTCGGAAATGCATCTTTGCAGTCACTTGGAATCATGGACCTGAACGTGTTGTCAAAAGAAGCTTCACAGGAAACATTGCAATTTGTCGACGATGCAATGACTTACATCGGATCTGCACGTGCCAATTTAGGTGCTTTGCAAAACCGTTTACAGTCTACATCAGAGTCATTAGCAACAGCTGAAGAGAACTTCGCAGCGGCAAACTCACGGATTCGTGACACTGACGTGGCAGCAGAGTCTACCAACTTAGCCAAAAATAATATTTTGATGAGTGCGGCTACCTCGGTATTGGCTCAAGCGAACACTCAGCAGCAGTTAGCTCTGAAATTATTAGGATAGTTCAGTCTTTGATGGTCTAAACGATTGATACTCACAGGTTAATGGAATTGACCGGTGAATGTAAAGACCAGAGAAGATTGAATCTCCTGATATAAAGCTACGAAATAGCACCGTACCTTAACCGGCGGGGCGAATGGAGTAGTGTATCCAAACTAGTACAGAATTCAGAACCAGAAACAGAATTTAGAGTGAAAGATACGAGTGCAGAAATGTGCTAAGGGCGAAGTGTACCTGATATAAGACAGGGGCTACGTGTGTATCTTGAGAAGATTTAACAGTATTCCGGTGTTTAAAGTGGTTGGCTTCCTAAGTCAGAACCACGGCCCGAGGTGTGTTTAAATCATAAAATGAAGAGTCATAGCAGTATGATTCGTGAGTACTTAAAAATTAAAAGCTGCAAAAGCATTGTGTTGCCTATTGGGCAGCAGCTGTGAGTTTGCGCGAAATTGAAAGAAGCTGTCGTATCGCAATATGTTTTAAATTATTGCAGTTCGCGACCAATGGCTATCTTTGTTCTATTTCAAAAGAATAGAATCGCTATGCACACCGTCCTGGAAAGTGCATTTGAATCCTTTTTGTATAAATATAATTCTCATCTTTTAGAGGAGAATCCATGTCTAACATGCCATTTCGAAAATTGGGCGATTCCGGTATTTCTGTCAGTTTACTTTCTTTCGGTTCGTGGATTTCATTTGGAAAGCAAATGGATGTGGGGGCTGCCAGAGATTGTATAAAGTACGCTTTTGACAACGGTGTGAATTTTTTTGACAACGCGGAAGTTTACAGCTTCGGTAAGGCAGAGGAATTCATGGGAGAATCCTTCAGACAAATTGGCTTGGCGAGAAACGAATATATTTTGACCACCAAATTTTATTGGGGAATTGAAGAGCGGGTAAACTTTCAAAAAACTTTAAACCGTAAGTACCTGATGCAGGCGATAGACGGGTCTTTGGCGCGGTTTAAAACCGATTTCGTGGATATCGC
>JANWIU010000127.1 GCA_025449725.1 Pseudobdellovibrio sp. | reverse complement strand
TACCTGGCCTTATGTTCAGTGATTTAATAACAACGTTCAAATCTGAAACGTCAATTACTTCATCAAATTATCGACATTTAGTTTACCTTCGGTAACTAACTTGCCCGAAGCTACTGAAATTTTCACAGCAGAATTTAAGATTGCTGCTTTAACTTCTGCAACTGTTTTTTCCGGATGTACAGACCAGTAAAGTGCTGCCGCGCCTGCAACATGCGGGCACGCCATAGAGGTTCCATCCCAAGTAGCGCCTAAAAGTGGAATCACTGTATCTGAATATTTTCCGCCAACAGTAGTTGAAAAAACTTTTACACCCGGAGCGCCGATATCAACAGATACTCGTCCCCAATTTGAGAATGAACCGAAGTTGTTGTTCACATCAAGTGCAGCAACAGAAATAATGTTGTCGTGAGTGTAACTCGCAGGGTAGGCAGGGTTCGGATCGCTGTCGTTATCATAACCGCGGCCTTGATGTCCGTTGCCGGCAGCAGCTACAAATAATACGTTATGATCACCGGCATATTGAATAGCATCTTTTAATGCTTGGTTGTTCACGGCATCCGCAGGATCTTCACCTTCAGAGCCCCAAGAGTTCGAAAGAACTTTTGCGCCATTATCAACAGCGTACTTAATAGAAAGTACTGCATCAGCGGTAGTTCCGCCTTCGCTTCCGATAAAACGTAAAGCCATGATTTGCGCATTAGGAGCAACGCCGGAAATTCCTTTTCCGTTTTGTCCGCGGGCTGCAACGTTTCCTGCACAATGAGTTCCGTGACCAGGGTTACCGCCGTTTAACAAGTCACCTAAACTTGTCGCTGCTAAGTCGTAAGGTTTGTTGTCTTTACCTAAGAAGTCCCAGCCAACGATGTCATCAACAAATCCATTGTTGTCGTCATCTACATTGTTATCAGGAATTTCTTTTGCATTTCTCCACATGTTAGGAAGCAAGTCTTCATGAGTGTAATCAACACCTGTATCAATTACGGCTACTACAATTTTGTTGCCGGCATTTACTCGCCATGCGTTTTCAACTCCGATATCGCGCATACCCCATTGTTTTGAAAACAATGGGTCAGCACCTGTAGAGTTTGCCGGAGGAGCAGGAATCGCCGGATTGTCCGCACCCGGTGCTAACGGAGCATCCATTTGGTCAGGATGATCTGCCAAATAGGCAGCCAGCGCCTGCTTAGCCGAAGCATTTTCACGAAGTTTGATTTTGTAATTCTTTTGTACGTAAACAACTGAACCGCTTTCAAGGAAGTTTTGAAACTGAGAAAGCTCAACATTGCCTTGTACGCGAAGCCAATTTTCAGTGAGTGCCTGTGATTTTAAGCCCTGGGACGAAAAATAGGAAGCTGCGTGCTTCGTTGATACCGGATTTGCTACTTTGACCAGCAAATCTTCTGCTTGAGAAACGCTTGAAAGACCTAAAATCAGCAATAATGCTGAAACCTTTGATTTCATCTACCCCTCCTTGAGTGAAAACAATTTAAGCTGCCCTAAAGTCTAGGAACAAAAACTTGTAAACACCAACAGAAAAGTTGGCTTTTAGCGATCGCGTTGAAAGATTTTATGTGGCCCTCAGAAATGACTTATCTCGTTGTCATGACTAAGCATTTTTGTCATAGTGCTAGGTGAAAATAAATTGAGAATTAAGAGGTAATTGAGAATGTCTGATACAAAAAATTTAGACGACATGTCCCGATCTTTTGCGCTGCCGACCCGATTGGATGCAATCGTCGCGTGGGGCCAGCGAAACGCTTTATGGCCACTTCCATACGGAACTGCATGTTGCGGTATCGAATTGATGTCGGTGATGGGTCCAAAATACGACTTAGCCAGATTCGGCGCGGAAGTTGTTCGGTTCTCTCCACGTCAGGCTGACTTGTTGTTAGTCGCTGGAACCATCACAGAAAAAATGGCGCCGATTTTAGTTCGTATTTATGAACAAATGTTAGAACCGAAATACGTTCTATCAATGGGAGCCTGTGCAAGTTCAGGCGGTTTTTATCGCGCGTATCACGTTTTGCAAGGTTGCGATAAAGTTATTCCTGTCGATGTGTATGTTCCGGGTTGCCCTCCGACTCCTGAAGCCGTTCTTGATGGTGTTATGACATTACAAAAAATGATTAAAGACAGAACGCCGCGCCCTTGGCGGGATAATTGGAAGTCACCGTATCTTTCCTCAACTGAAACAAATCAGATTGTAGGAGGCTAAGATGGCGCAAGAAAAGCAACCGGCTACGCCGTTTCCTGAAGTTCTTAAGTCTGACCTCATTTCAAAATTCGGTGCAAATCAATTCAAATGCATAACAACTCCGGTGGGAGATCAGTTGATCGAAGCACCGAAAGAGGTGGTTCATGCTCTTTTGCAATATTTGAAAGAATACGCTCATTTTGATTTTCTGATGGATGTTTGCGGCGTCGATTACCCAGAACGTGAAAAACGTTTTGATGTAGTTTATCACCTTTACAATTCAAACGATGGAAGCCGACTTCGTCTAAAGGCACAACTGGCTGATGGTGAATCTATTCAAACAGCGACCAACATTTGGTTGGGTGCGGACTGGTTTGAACGTGAAGCTTTTGACATGTTCGGAATCGTTTTTGATGGGCATCCAAATTTAAGAAAAATTTTAACTCATCACCAGTTTGTTGGACACCCGCTGAGAAAAGACTACGAAGCGGATGCTCAGCAACCTTGTGACAGTGTATTGCCTATTCACTTTGATCACACTGACGAACAACGCGGAGACTTGCTGGATAACCGTTTTGTTCCGATCAATATCGGCCCATCACATCCAGCCATGCATGGTACACTTCGTGTAATGGCGGAGCTTGACGGTGAAACAATCGTGCGCGCCAGCTGCGAGATCGGCTATCTGCACCGTTGTTTTGAAAAAATGGCTGAAACTCATCCTTACAATCAGGTTATTCCATACACAGACCGTTTAAATTATTGTTCTGCCCCGATGAATAACATCGGTTACTGTAAAGCAGTTGAAAGATTGCTGGACGTAACCATTCCACCGCGTGCTCAGGCGATGCGTGTTGTACTTTGCGAAATGTCCCGAGTCATCGACCACATTGTTGCAGTCGGTACCGGTGGCGTTGACTTAGGTGCGTTGACCGCCTTCTTCCATCTTTTTACTTATCGTGAAAAAGTTTACGGAATTTTTGAAAAGCTTTGCGGTGCTCGCTTAACAGTTTCAATGACCCGTGTTGGCGGTATGGCACAAGATGCGCCACACGGATGGTTCGACGATGTCCTGGCTTTCTGTAATGAGATGAGCGACGGTATCGATGAAATTTCAAAACTAATGCTGGATAACAAAATTTTCATCAAGCGTACTCAAGGTGTTTGCCCGGTTTCAAAAGAAGATGCGATTTCCTGGGGCTACACTGGCCCGTTGTTGAGAGCATCCGGTCACGCACTGGATTTACGTAAGTCAAATCCTTACTACGGTTACGAAGGCTATGACTTCGCTATTCCGACCGGATCTAACGGTGATATCTATGACCGTTACTGCGTTCGCATTGAAGAAATGCGCCAGAGTATCAGTATCATTCGTCAGGCTATTAAAAATATGCCAGGCGGTGACTACACGATTCGCGATAAAGGAATTGTCCTTCCGGAAAAGAAAGACGTTTACGGAAACATCGAAGGTCTTATGAATCACTTTATGCTTGTGATTAAAGGTCTTCGTCCACCTGTGGGCGAAGTATACGACGCAACCGAAGCTGCCAACGGCGAGTTAGGATTTTATTTAGTCAGCGATGGCTCTGCGAATCCTTACCGGTTAAAAGTTCGTCCGCCGTGTTTTGCAATTTATCAGTCATTCCCAACGGTAGTTAAAGGCGCAATGTTAGCCGATGCTATCGCTACAGTAGCCAGCATGAATGTGATTGCTGGAGAATTGGATAGATAAAATGACCAGTAATATGTTTCAGTTGTCAGAAGAGGGAAAACAAAAAGTTTTAGCTGAGCTTAAGCGCTACGAATCGCGCCAGTCGGCAGTTCTTCCTGCTTTGTATATCGGGCAGAAAGAAAATAAGGGCCACATCAACGCTGAAGTAATTAAAGAGCTTTCTCGCGTGATGGACATACCCGAATCTCAAATTAACGAAGTGTTTACATTCTACACGATGTACAACAAGCAGAAGATCGGTAAGTACCATGTTCAGGTTTGCCGTACGCTTTCTTGCATGCTGAACGGTGCGGAAGAATTAACAGCACATCTTTGCAAAGACTTAAATGTTAAAATGAATCAAGTAACTGCCGACGGCCGCTTTACGGTTTCGGAAGCAGAGTGCTTAGGTTCATGTGGAACAGCTCCGATGATGCAGATTGCAGATAAGTACTACGAAAATCTGACTCCTGAATCAGCGATGAATATTTTGAGAGGTATGAAGTAATGGCCAGCGCAAATGTTCAAGAGACAAAATATTTAACTGAGTTCTATCACTTACCTGAATTCAAAGGACTTGATGGTTACAAAAAAAACGGCGGTTACAAAGAACTTGAAAAAGCTTTGAAGATGCAGCCGCAAGCGATCATCGACGAAGTGAAAGCATCTGGTCTTCGCGGGCGTGGCGGTGCGGGTTTTTCTACCGGTATGAAATGGGGCTTCTTACCTAAAAATAATGAGCCACGCTTTTTGTTGTGTAATGCTGACGAAGGCGAGCCGGGAACTTTCAAAGACCGCATGATGATGGAGAAAGCTCCTCATCAATTGATCGAAGGCATGATCATTTCAGCTTTTGCGATCAATTCTAAAAAGTCTTACATTTATGTTCGCGGTGAATATGATGACTCTATCAACTCACTAACGACCGCTATTCAAGAAGCTTATAAAGCCGGTTACCTGGGTAAAAACATTTTAGGTTCGGGCTTTGACCACGATATGGATGTGTACCGCGGAGCGGGCGCTTACATCTGTGGTGAAGAGACCGGAATGATTTCATCACTTGAAGGTTTGAAAGGGCAGCCGAAGTTAAAGCCGCCATTTCCTGCTGTTCAGGGATATTTAAAAAAACCGACAATTGTTAACAACGTCGAAACTCTTGCTGTTGTTAAATACGTTATTCGTGACGGGGCCGCTCATTACAGAAAATTCGGTACTGAGAAATCTACGGGTACCAAATTATTTTCTCTTTCAGGAAATGTTGTTAAGCCGGGTAACTACGAAGTTCCATTGGCTTATCCGATGAAGGATATGATTTATGGTCTTGGCGGGGGCTTTAAAGCCGGCCGCCAGTTAAAGGCCGTCATTCCGGGAGGATCTTCTGCTCCGGTGTTAACAGCTGAAGAGGCTAACCGCGCTACACTTGATTATGAAAATCTGGCGCAAATGGGTTCTATGCTTGGTTCCGGTGCGATCATCGTTATTGATGATTCAAACTGCATGGTTCAGTGTTTAGCGAACCTGACTCACTTCTATCATCACGAATCTTGCGGTCAGTGTACGCCTTGCCGTGAAGGTACAGGCTGGCTTGATAAAATAGTTCATTCAATTTTATCCGGCAAGGGCCGCCCTCAGGATATCGAATTGTTAATTAAGGTTGCGGACAACATGAAGGGTAAAACAATCTGCGCGCTTTCAGATGCGGCAGCATTACCCGTATTAAGTTTCGTAACAAAATTCAGAGACGAATTTGAATACTTCGTTCGCGAAGGTAAATCAAAAGTTAAAGGCACGGCTTTCGCCCCTAAAGGAGACGCTAATGTCGGACACTAAAGTTAAATGTACAATCAACGGTACAGAGCTGGAAGTTAAGCCGGGTACTACAATCATTCAGGCAATGACCGAGAATGCTCAACGTATTGCCCACTACTGCTGGCACCCGGGTTTAAGTATCGCCGGCGTTTGCCGTCTTTGCATGGTGGAGATCGAAGGAAATCCGCGTGTACAGATCGCATGTAACACTTTGGTAACTGAAGGAATGAAGATTAATAACACGTCTGAAAAGGTTAAAGACGCTGTTAAATGGGGCCTTGATTTTCACTTGATCAATCATCCGCTGGATTGTCCTATCTGCGACCAGGCCGGCGAATGCGGACTTCAAGATCAGTATATGGAGTACGGAAAATACAATCCTGAAATGGCTGAATCAAAACAGAAGAAGCACAAGGTTGTCGATCTTGGGCCAACTGTCGTTTTGGACTCTGAAAGATGTATTTTATGCTCGCGCTGCGTTCGGTTCACAGATGAAGTTTCTAAAACAAACGAGCTGGGAATTTTCAACCGTGGCGACCATGCCGAAATCGGCACCCACGACGGAAAAAAATTAGACAATAAATACTCTCTTAATACAGTAGACATTTGCCCGGTTGGTGCTTTGACTTCTAAAGACTTCCGATTCAAACAACGCGTGTGGTATTTAAAAGATTCAGACACTGTTTGTAACGGTTGTTCAACCGGCTGTAACGTGAAAGTGTACTTTAACAAAGAAGGTTTGTTCCGGGTTAAGCCAAAGACAAATCAAAACGTTAATGGCCACTGGATGTGCGATGAAGGTCGTGACATTTATAAATTTGTAAACCGTGATAACCGTCAACTAAAGGGCCGTAAGTACGGCAATGGCAGCTGGCATGAAGAAGGCCACGCAGGAGTAGCGGCAAAAGATGCAGCTATCTTCTTAAAAGGCGCTAAAGCAGATGAAATCGCGTTAGTATTGACGGGCCAGAATACAAATGAAGAATACGAAGCCTTGTTAAATACATTCGTAAATATTTATAAAACTAAGAATATTTATCACTGGTGGCCGCATGAAGCCCAGGCTGAACAATTCGATGGTTTACTGTTACGCGGAGATAAAAATCCGAATACAGCGGGTTTAAAACAAGCGCTAACGAAGCATGGTATCAGTACAAAGTGGGCTGATCTTGAATCGGGGCTGAAGTCGGGAAAAATCAAGCAATTGGTGGTGATCGCTCCTGAAAATGTCTTTCAATATAAAGATTTGGCGCAAAAAGCCGCTTTATTCGGTCAGGCTGAACATTTGATTTTAGCAACTTCAGTTAAATTTCCGGGTATTGAAACCGCAAGTTTAAAAACGGCGACTTTAATTCCGTTGAAATCCTATATTGAAAAAGACGGAACTTTTGTAAATTACAAAGGTGATGTTCAGAAGTTTAAAAAAGCAACGACAGTAGTGAGTGAAGCTTTAACAGGTGTTGAGCTGGCCCATTTATTAGCCGGCCAAAGCCTGAAAATTGAAGTTGTACCTACTGCAGATCTTTTAACAGCGGAATCAAATACAAGAAAAGATCAAGTTACACTTGATCACCGTAAGAAGAATGAATTCGTATTTAACCGGGGGCGTTTATAATGTCTGTTGTTACCAAAGAAAATAAAAATATATGGTACTTACCCGGTGTTTTAACCGGTATGTGGATCACGTTAAAGCACTTGTTCAAGAATTTATCGAACAAGAAGCAAATGTTGACGCTGAATTATCCGGAAGAAAAGTATGAATACTCTTCGCGCTTTAAAGGAAATCACATTCTGACAGTTAAAAAAGACGGCGCTATTCGCTGCACAGCTTGTATGTTGTGTGCAACAAACTGCCCGGCAGAATGTATAACAATTAAGGCCAGTGAACATCCGGATGCCCATGTCGAAAAATATCCGATCAACTACGAGATCGATATGCTTCGCTGTGTATTTTGCGGCTTCTGCGAAGAAGCTTGCCCGGTAGACGCTATTCGCTTGGGCCCTGAGTGGCAAACTCCGGGAATCAAAGGTACGAATTTTATTTATGATATTAATCATTTGGCTTATCGTCCGCAGCTTAAAGGCGGAGTTCAGTCAGCAGTTGATGACCAAGATCGTCTAAAAGCCGGAATTTAGTTCTTAACTTCCAGATAAAAAAAAAGCCGGTAGAATCTACCGGCTTTTTTTTATTCGAGATCTCATATAAAAGGCTTTATGGACTTTTGAAGCTCGCCGTTTGTAACTATTTTACAATCTCTAACTTAAAATTTGCCCTGAGCTTAATAATGATTCAAATTTTGTGAAACTTTCGGGGGGTACCAATGTTTAAAGGCGTATTAATATTAGGTCTATTATTTTTAACAGCTTGTGCTCCGAAGAGTGGAGATCAGCAATCTCCAGGTCCTGCGTGCTGTGGTTCGGATTCCGAAGGAGAAAAAATATTCCAGAAGAGCAGTTCGAATGTTTCGGAACCGACTTCGATTTTAGGAACATGGGAGCTTCCGTCAGACGTTGGTTCAAATTCCAAAGCCACCGTTCGTGTTGAAATCACTCAAAGTTCAATGACCATTGCCGGAAAATGTGAATTCATGAAAGATGGCCGCACAGATGAAACACTTTATGCAGTCGCATCGACGCCAAGCTCGTTTACTGAAGATACTTTGACTTCCGAAAAAAGCGTTGAGCAGAAAAAAACAAGCGGTGAGAGAGAGTGCCGGGTATTTATTAAGGCCGCTTCAAACAAGTACATTTTAAACCGCGAAGAAAAAACTTTTTGTATTACTGTAGCGGATAGATGCGTGGCTGTTTTTACTAAAATTGCAGATTAATCTTTAAGTCATAATCTAGAAAAGAAAAAGCCGGTGGTAAGCCGGCTTTTTTTGTATTCTTATCTCAAAACTTCAAATTAGAAGTCCAAGCCGATAAAGGCTTTAATGTAAGTGCCGCTAAGATCGATGTCTTTCTTGCTGCTGTCTACAGAGTTCGTAACCTCGCCCCATTTGAAGCTCATGTAACCGGCCTCTGCACCCACGATCAGT
>JANWIU010000126.1 GCA_025449725.1 Pseudobdellovibrio sp. | reverse complement strand
GAGTTCTGATTTTTTCAACCTGATTTTCCATGAAGCTTTGGCCACCGAAGCCGGGCTCAACCGTCATGACCAGAACCAAATCAACCAGTGGCAAGAAAGGTTTTAATTCTTCAAGCGCTGTTCGCGGGCGCAATGTCACCCCCGGTTTACAGCCGAGTGCGCGAATTCTTTCAAGACTTTGTTTCATGACTGAAGTGGATTCCACATGAAGTGTCAGGTAATCACTTCCTGCACGAATAAATTCTTCAATATATCTCTCAGGCTGATCAATCATCAGGTGCACATCTAACGGAATTTTTGCATAAGGCTTCATAGCCTTCACGATCGGCATACCCAAGGTAAGGTTCGGAACAAAACTTCCATCCATTACATCGACATGTAACCAATCGGCGCCGGCTTCAGTCACCTTCGCCATTTCGGTTTTTAAATCTGCGAAGTCAGAAGACAATAGACTCGGGGCAATTAAAACTTTAGACAAGGTAGTCCCCTTCTTTCAAATTTAAATTTTTAATAAAATCAGCAATATTCATTCGCGGTTTTGATTCCGGCTGCACGACAAGTAAAGCCAATTGGCCGTTACCCGTCTGAACAACCAGCTCAGAACTGCTTAACACAACAATTTGTCCCGGACTTTTTTTAGTTCCTTCAGGTATTACTTTTGTTTTATGAACTTTAAGGCGTTTGTCTTTCACCATAACGTATGTGCCGGGACCCATATCAAAAGCCCGCACCCGGTTATGAATCACTTCTGCAGACAGGGCCCAGTCCAATAAGCTTTCTGTCTTTTCTATCTTCTTTGCGACGGTAACCAGAGACTCATCTTGCGGTACGGGAATGATTTCACCATTTACGTATTGAACCAATTCACTTGTTAATAGTTCGCAACCCAGCTTTGCAAGTTGATTATAAAGTTCCGTAGCCCCCATTTCAGGTGGCAATAAAATTTTGCGTTCGCCGATGACGGGCCCAGCATCCAGTTTTTTTACCATCTTCTGCAGCGAAACTCCGCTTTCACGGTCTCCGGCTTCCAAAGAACGCTGAATCGGAGCGGCCCCGCGCCACTTCGGCAACAGGCTTCCATGAACATTCACTGCACCAAATTTAAAACTATCTAAGAATTCCTGAGTAAGAATTTGCCCAAAGGCAACCACAACGGCAACTTCAGATTTCCATAATTTAATTTTTTCGAAAGCCGCAAAATCGCTTTTCAGTTTTTCAGGCGTCAGCACTTCGATGCCATGCTTGAGGGCCAAAACTTTAACCGGCGATGGCGTCAACTGCAGATTGCGGCCGGCCGCACGGTCAGGTTGAGTCACGACACCGGCAACTTCAAAGCGCGGGTCACTCAATAAACAATGTAAATGAACTTCGGCAAATGAAGGAGTACCTAAAAAGCAGACGCGAATGCGACTCATGCTTTTTCAAGAGCCTTCCTTTTAGACTTGCGCTCTTCTTCCATTTCTTCTTTGGTTGGATAACCTTTTTTCTTAATCTGATTTTTGATTTTATTGCTTTTTGTAAAACTGATGTGATCGATAAATAACGTTCCCTTTAAGTGATCCATCTCATGTTGAATGCAAATCGCCAGCAAGCCATCAGTCACAATTCTGATTTCTTTACCGTCAAGATCTTTAGCCTTCAATTCGATTTTTTCATATCTTTCAACCGACTCAAAAAAACTCGGTACGGACAAACAGCCTTCGTCATACGTCGTTTTACCAACGCCATTAACAATTTCAGGATTAATTAAAATAAGCGGCTGCTTTATTTTACTTTCTAATTCAGTTTTGTTTTCGTCGTGACGGGACTCTTCAGGGTCGCGCGGATTGATATCGATCACCAACATCTGAATGGGCTGACCCACCTGTATAGCGGCAAGACCGATTCCGTTCGCTTCGTACATTGTCTCCAGCATATCAGCGGCAAGTTTTTTCAAATTTTCATCGAACTTCGTTACGGGTTCGGAAACTTCGCGCAATAACGGATTTGGATAAGTTAAGATCTCCAATTTCATAACTTACTTTTAGACGATTAGCGCTTAGAGCGCAACAACAAGAATATTCCTAAACCGCTCATAGACACATTAGGAGCCCATGCTGCTAAAATAGGAGATAATTGCCCGTGTTGGCCCAGAGTTTGAGAGGTGCTGTGGAGAATCCAATAAGCCAATACCAAACCCAAACAGATCCCGATATTTTTGGCCATTCCCCCGCCGCGAGCCTGGCCTACACAAAAGGGCAATGCCAATAAACTCATTACAAGACCGGCCAATGCAAAACTGAATTTTGAATGAAAATCAACTTCATACCTGATCGTATCCAGCCCCGCTTCTTTATTTTTGCTGATAAAGCGAGAAAGCTCTGCCTGGGTTAAGATGTCCGAGGTCTGCCCCGTGCTCCGCAAATCATGCGCATCCTGAGACATCACTATTGTTTTTTCCATGAATTTATCGTTGAGCGGAAAGCTTGATTCCTTGTCAAAAACCGTGACTGTTCCGTGCTTCAAAAGCCATTGCGAACCACTCATTAAAACTGATTCCGCAGTCAGCATTTGCACTAAATCCCAGTTGTCATTGAAGAAGTACAACGACAAACCCTGAGCTCTATCACCTTCAGCGTTCAGAGTTTTAATATTGAATATGGCGTTCTTTGAGCGGTACCAGATCTTATTTGTTTTAATCGTCTGATAAAGCGATGGATTTTTTTCCATTTCACTGTAAAAAATGAAATTTTTCTGTTTATTGAACAACGGCATCAGTTGATCACTCAGATAATAAGAAAAAGCCCCTAAAAGCAGGATAGAAACAAACATCACACGTGAAATCCGCAAAAGACTCAAACCTGACGCAAAGAGAGCCACTAGCTCGCTGCCTTTATTTAAAGTTGAGATCGTCATTACTATGCCCACCACACAGGCAACAGGAATCATTTTATAAATAACTTCAGGCGCAAAATAAGAGTAATACTGCAGGAAAACAACGCTGCTTACGCCTTTGTATTTCACCATAGTGCTCATGGCGTCGCTCGCAATGAAGAGAGTTAAAAATATTAACAGCCCCGCCGCAAATGATCCCCAAAATAAACCCAGCAAGTACCGGTCAATTCTCGCAAACATGAATTTATAATGCCTTGAACTTGACTCAATTGCTATTGTGTATTGTACTTAAGTATAGCATTGGACGAACCAATAAGGATGTGAACTCGACTATGGCTTTACGAGTCTTACTTGCAGACGAAAGCACCACGATACGAAAAGCCGTCCTGATGGTTTTAGCGGACTATGGGCCTGATGTTAAATCAGTCCCGTCCGGCTTGGATGTTCTATCTGTCGCAAAATCTTTTGATCCGGATATTATTCTTGTCGACGTTTTGTTAACAAAAAAAAATGGCTACGAAGTTTCTTTAGAACTTAAAAGCGATCAAACGACACAGCGAATTCCTGTCGTTTTGATGTGGAGCAACTTCATGCAACTGGACTTCACACAGTTTGCAGCCTGCAAAGCCAATGATTCAGTTGAAAAACCATTTGAGCCGGAAGTCTTTAGAGCGAAAATAGAAAATTTATTGCCTAATTTAAAATCGCACCCGTTGAAAGGTGTATTAACTCTTCCGCGCTTGCCTAACATTGTTGAAGACGAAGACTTCGTTAAGCAAAAAACAACGTACGAATCTCTTTCTCAAACAGATAAAGACAACATCAAAGCGGTCAAAGAAGAAGTGGCACCGGCCGCAAAGCCTGAGAAAAAATCTGAAGAAACAAATACTAACACCGAAACTCAGGATGAAGGTGTTAAGCCCGCTAAAAAGAAGAAGTCAGGTGCGACTGAAGATGAATGGGGATTGGGAAACGCATCACAGTTTGTAGTTGAAACAGAAAACCTCGGCGAATACGAAGAAGTAAAGTCCATCAATTCGCTTGATGATGAACCAAGTCTTCAGTCTCAAATCAACGAACAAATTCAAAATTATATTAAAGACTCGCCGGTCGTGAGCCACCGGGCGCAGGCATCGTTAAATCAAAAAAATTATTCTGCTTTTGATGAGCAGCTGATGCGCGAAGAAATCCGGCAAATCGCAGAACGCGTTTGTTGGCAGGTCATTCCCGAAGTTACTGAAAAAGTAGTACGGGAAGAACTGGCAAAACTTCTAAAAGGAATCGAAAGCAATTCATGAATACTCTGGATCTGATAAAGGCGGCCATCAAAGAAGATATGCCGTCCGGAGATGTGACCACTGAATCACTGGCAATGAAGCCAAAACAAGGTGAAGCCATTTTAAAAGCCAAAGAAGATTTGATTCTTTCAGGCGCCAACGCGTTTGAAGAAACTATTTTGTTTTTGGAACCACAGGCAAAAATTAAATGGCAATTCAATGAAGGCGATCTCATTTACAAAGGCCAGAATATTTGCGCTATTGAAGGCGATCTTATTCAAATTTTAAAGGCCGAACGCGTGGCTTTGAATTTTATCGGAAAACTTTCCGGAATCGCCAATCTTACCCGCCGCTTCGTAAAAGAAGTTGAAAACACAGCAACCAAAATTCTCGACACCAGAAAAACAACTCCTCTTTTGCGCGAACTTGAAAAACGCGCCGTTCAGCACGGAGGCGGCTACAACCACCGCTTTAATTTATCTGCTGCGGTGCTGATCAAGGACAATCACATTTCACTTTGCGGTGGCATCACCAAAGCTGTCACCCGCCTTCGCCAAAATTGTGATCTCCCGGTCGAAGTTGAAGCCAGCACTCTTGACCAGGTTAAAGAATGTGTGGAGTTGAAGATTGACCGCATTTTACTTGATAACATGAATAATGAAATGTTGAAGATGGCTTTAGATCTGATCCCGAAATCCATACAAACCGAAGCCAGCGGCAATATGACAATTGATCGGGTAAAATCTGTTGCCCAACTCGGAGTTAACTTTATTTCTGTCGGAGCCCTCACGCATTCAGCACCGACTGCTGATGTCAGTTTGCTTTTTGACTGGGGCTTATAGTGGAAGAAACTCCTTTAGACGATATCCGTATTGGCCAAATTAGTCACCAGTGGGCAGAATCCCAAAAAATCACTTCTATCTATTTTAAAATAACTGACAGTACAAATGCACAGGCTAAGTCTCAGGCCTTTACAGACAAAGCCTTTAACGAAAATTTAATTCTATATTTTACGGACGAACAATCCAGCGGCAAAGGCCGCGGAAGTAACACTTGGTCCTCTGGTCGTGCAGGTTCGCAATTGCTTTCTACGTGGTCGTTTTTAATTGAAGAATCACCGCTACCGGTGGCGTCTCCGTTAACAGGCCTGGCGCTTTACCGTGCGGCTACATCTACTTGGCCGTTTTTGAACTGGAATTTAAAAGCTCCAAATGATTTATACATAGGCGAAAAGAAGGTTGCAGGACTTCTCATTGAAACCCTTTCACAAGGTGATGATTACCGGCTTTTAATCGGTTTAGGACTAAATGTTTTATCGTCGCCTTCGGAAGTGCCGACAGCCACTTCACTTGGCAGAGAACTCGGGTCAGCAACACCGCTACTGGCCCAAGACTGGATTTCATTTATAGAGCGCCTCATTTTCGAATTTTCAATTGCGATTCAACTTTCGTT
>JANWIU010000125.1 GCA_025449725.1 Pseudobdellovibrio sp. | reverse complement strand
CGGAAATTTCATTTTCGTGTCTTGCGACCAGAACTTTATCTTTAGTCATGACCAAGTCAGGTTCAATAAAATCCGCACCCATTTCAATCGCCAGTTCATAGGAGGCTAAAGTGTGTTCCGGGCGGTAACCACTGGCACCGCGGTGGCCAATGACTAAAGGAGACTTAAAGTCTGCTTGCGCTGTTATGGTAAGAAAAATAAAGAAGGATACTAAAATTTTAGGTTTCATCAGTTCTCCGGATTTTTAAGATATGACATTGATACTGATTTAAGTCATCCTGAGTCGAGTCGAAGTCATTAAGAAATTCTTGGAGTCTACGTGAAAAAAGCGGCCAAAAACATCTCTGTGAAGTCATTCACCGCTTTGATAAAGCAGGTTAATCCTTAGTTTTTGTGATTCATTTCGATACGAATCTCAAATTGAATGGCTCAGCAGTACGTCGAACTTAAAAGCAATGTTAGTGGGTGGACACGTTAAATTAGCTACCTTTCTTAATACGTGAAAAATGCCATGCACATAAATTGCATCTCTACCTATTAATATTCGGGGTGGGTATGAAGTCATTAGGTTTTTCATTTTTAGCATTTATCTTATTTTTAACCTACGGTTGTTCTCCTGCTAAATTTCAAGGAATCGACACTATAGGAACTTCAAAGGCAGATGGCGGCAACAATGGCTTTGATACCAACGGTGACGGCCAACAAGATTCCTTAGATACTGACGATGACGGAGTTCCCGATACAATTGATACAGATGGAGACAACATCCCTGATAAAGTTGACTCAGATGACGACAATGACGGAATTAACGATGACCAAGACTTCGACAGAGATGGTGACGGCGTCCGAAACACCGACGATGACGATGATGGTTCTTCTGATGATTGCTCATCTGACCATAGATCTTCTGACCACAGTTCATCTGACCATGGATCTTCTGATGATGGATCTTCTGACGACGGCTCGTCCGATGATGGTTCTTCTGATGACAACTCCAGAGACTAATGCCTAAAATACTCTAAAGACATAAGGACAGTAGTCCCTGCAAATCGTAAATGTGATTTGCAGGTCAAGGAGTACAATAATGACTTTACGTTTTATCTGGAATTCAAACCGATTAACTAAACGTGTGCTAATTACCTTAATAATCTGTGCCTTCTTTATTTTAGGTGCAGATCTTTCGTTAAATTATTTCCGAATGCTCGACATCGGCCCCATCAAGCGATTTTTCAATATTACCCGTGAAGATGGTATTGCAAACTTTTTTTCTGCCATTTTGCTAGTGGCCAATGGAATTGTTTTATTTCTATTGTACTGGTTTACAAAAGTGGCGAAGAGACCTAAAAAAATAGTTTTTGGCTGGCTTATTCTTGCCCTGTTTTTCATGTTCATGGGAATAGACGACGCAACAAAATTTCATGAACGAGTCGGCTCAACAGCAAAAATACTTTTGTCCGGAGACAGTTCCCAAAGCTCAAGCCTACAAGAATCTCAACCTAAGCAACAAAGCACCGAAGCCACTGCTGAGAATTCGCCTGAAGACCCTTCCGTATTTGATAAGTTTCAAAGTTATCCATGGCAAATAATATTCGGGCCGTTTTTTGGGGCTATGGGATTTTTTGTTCTTGTATTTCTTTGGATAAACTTACCCCATACCCATTCTCGAGTTTTATTTGTATCGGCTTTAGCTTTTTACGTTATAGCCGTCGGCCTTGATTATATTGAAGGGCTGGGCACTAGCCCTTACGAAGGCGTGACGATTTTAATGGGAGAAAAGTCACCTGCAAAGTTGGTCCATCTTGGTAAAGCGATAGAAGAAACACTTGAAAATCTAGGTCATATCTTTTTCTTGGTGTGTTACATGAGTCATCTACAAAATCAAATAAAGGAAGAACCTTTTATTGAATTGAAAGTCGAATAGTAATTTTAGCTGGGATACAAAAGCCATAAGTAGAACACCTAACTAACCTTTAGTTTTTGACTAATGGTGTTGCTACCAATTGATAATTTTAACATTTTGAAATCTCAATTTTAAAAGCTGGCACTGTTAATGAACTTACATCATCGAACTCAAATATCATGCAAGGAGGAATTCATGATTGGAGCTTTAATAATCGGTTTAATTGCAGGTGCCATAGCAAAACTCTTGATGCCAGGGAAAGACCCAGGGGGATGGATTATGACGGCATTGCTTGGAGTAGCTGGTGCAGCAGTGGCCCATTTCATTGGATTACGCACGGGCATGTATACCGAAGGTGAACCGGCGGGATTACTCGCTGCAGTGGTAGGCTCAGTATTACTTTTATGGGTTTACAGAGTCGTCGTCGACAAGCGCAGAATTGCATAAGATAAAACCGGAATTCTTGCACATCGGTTTTAACGTAAGCAGGAATTCCGGAAATTATTCAAATTAAGTGCGAGAGTTACAAATACCACTTAAATATATCATCTGCGATAGGGTAAGTAGGGGCGTTTAGCCACTCACGGTACTTATGAAACGACGGATATTTATCGTCTATCAGTTGATGTTCTGCCGGCGGTTGCCAGTCCGTTGGAATCATAAAACCGAAAGGGTATCCATTGCCGTTTGATAACATTTCTTGGCTCGGATTAACTTCGGCTATATCAATGCCGGTTCTACTCTGACCCTTGTTCTGCAAGATAAATCGGTACTTCAAAAAATTAACATATTTTTCTACGGCTGAATTGACATTCAGTTCAGGGTTTTTTAACTCGATTGTAATTTTGCTGATTTCACCTTTAGTATTTGAAGTGCTTTTAAATACAATTAGATCTTTACTTTTCGCATCGACGATTTCGGTTTCAGAACCATCTGAATAAGTAATTTTAGCGTCAGCACTTCCATTAAAAGCCGGCGCACTTTGTTGTTTGATGTTATCAAATTGAGCCGAGGCGTCACCGTCTAGTTTAAGATGCAATACATGATCATTAGAAGAAATTTTTTCACGAAGTCGCACTTCAAAAAAAATCCTTACCAGTTGGTTCGCTGAATTATATTGTTCTGAAATTTTATAATTAAAAACAGCGTCGTTATAATCGCGATCGCCTGCGCTTGCATCTAGAATGTTATCTTCGTAAGCGATAGAGGCCCATTCTCCATCTATCGGTAACAGACTTATGCCGGGGCCTGGATCAAATGGATTCTCAGGAATCAAAGGTATTTCAGGCGAGCCCGAGCCTTCTTGTCCGCTTTCGCCTAACTGATCTCCGCCTAGCGCACTGTTGTCCCCGCTGACCCCATTGCCTCCGTCGCCTGAACCTTCCGATTCGTCAGGTGCCCCAAGGGCCCCATTGGTAGACGGAATTTCGGAATATTTAACTGAATTATGACAGTTTTGAAAGGCAAACATTAAGACCAGAGAACTTGCAGAAATTGTTACGATGTTTTTAGTCTTCATATCTTCCGCCCACCTATCCATTTAATTTTCGGTCTTAACCTGCAAAACTAAAAGAAAAAATGTCGAAAATTCTGGTGAATCTCACTTTATTTTTACAGCTGTAAAACTTAATTTCAGATTCCAAAAATAGATGCAGTAAAGTTTTACACTCTATCGGGGACTGTTTCAGATTGATATAGTCATCTGAGTCGGGATACTAAATGAAAACGTGCTGCCTTCACCCAACTTAGAATCCACCCAAATTTGACCATTATGAGCTTCTATCAACATCTTTGATATATATAGACCTAACCCTAAACCGGTACGATCTTTAGATCCGAGCTGAGTAAATCTGTTGAAGATCGAATTTAATTTTTCTATCGGAATTCCCGGGCCTGTGTCACGAACATGAAACTGCACCGCATCCTCATGGACTGTGACCGAGAGCACGATTGATCCGCCCTCAGGCGTGAATTTGAGAGCGTTGCCAATTAAATTTGAAAGCACCTGATTGATTCTGTCGCGATCACAATTTGCCATTATGGAAGATTTTAAAGGCTCAATCTCAAGGCTAACCTTTTTTGCCGCTGCCGCAAGTTTAAAACTTTCTTTAGCTTCGCTGAGTATCGTTTGTACATCATGCTGTGCGATCTTAACTTCCAACTTTCCTTCAGCTACACGTTCCATATCAAGAATGTCACCAATCAAACGTAATGCGCCATCAAGGTTTCTCTTAATAAGTTCAATCCAAGATCGCATCTCGGCGCTGAAATTGTTACTTTCATCATTTAATAGCAAATCCGCACTTGAAGCTGCTGTTCCAATTGGGTTTCTTAAATCATGACTTACAATTGCAAGAAATTCGTCTCTGGAAGTTAGTTGTATTTTGGTTTTCGTGTGTCGGGTTATTTCATCTTTCAAAAGACGAGAGTTATTATTAGCTTGGGTGTCGGTTTCTTCCCGCTCATACTTGAGATTTTTATCAGTTTTGCCGCGCTCTTGACCCAGCAGATCGGTCACTAGTTCTTCATTTAACTGTCTTTCGCGCGTGATGGCGGTGTCTATTCGTTGGCGCTCTTTTTCTACTGCATTATCAGCTTCTGTTCTTTCAGCAACCAGCCGGGCCTCACCTTTTTCTTGTTCTACTGTTGGGCCAACGCCGCTGGATTTGGTTTCAATATTTCTTGATGCGTCTGATTCCGCGCGGGATTCTGCCGTAATTCTGTCGGCTGATTGTCTTTCATTTTTAACTAACCTATTTGTCTGCGATTCGGTTTGTACTCGTGCTTCAGAAATGGACTGATTGGTTTTATCCCGTTCGACAGTTAAACTTTCGTCAGTGCTTTTACGTTTTTTTTCAAGAAATGGTTTTTGTTCAGGTTCTGCCATAAAGGCTCCTTGCAGTTGTTGCACCTTATTTTTAACAGGAACTTCTTGAGCGTTAACCGGATATTCAGTTAGTTGAGGTTAATTAACTGTGATATAGGACGGTGCCAGAAATGGCGATTCCCAAAAGAAAAAGGCCGTTTTTGCAACAGCCTTTAAACTTAACATATATTTTTTTCGAAATTACGGCTGTACTACAACATTCTGATCAAGAGTTACCGCGGTTTGCGCCAGGAGGCGTCCGTTTGTAGTGGCTTTAGTTCTTAGCACGATTGCGGTCTGTGAAAGTAAGATTCCCTCAAAGTGTGCTGTGGTTCCTATGTCTGCATTTCCAAAAGTTTGCCAAACAATGTTCTTAGCCCGTGCGCCGTTAAATAAAATCATTCGAACTCCCGATGCCATCGTAAAGTCTCCGGCAATCTGAAAAATCCAAGTGTCGCTTGGTCCGCCCACCAGTCTTAGATTCGCGGTGATCAAAACACCGGTGCTCCATTTGTAAACGCCAGGTGGAAGTACCAAACCGCTAATGTCGCCCGCGCCTAGTTCCGTATAATCAGGAGCGCGGCCTGCTGCGTCTGTGTATGCAGTCCCCATGTCGGCCACTGCAGTGGTCAAATTTGAAGGAGTCGGAGGGTTGTAATCCGAAGCAAACACTTGCCCAGTCACTTGCGTTGAGGTCGAGTAAGTCGAAGGCGGTGTCGAAAGTGAAAAGCCGGTAATAAAACTTGCTGCCGCAGGACTAATCCCGACATTTCCGGTAATTGCACATCCCGGTACTGCTGAAATTCCTGATGAAGCTAAAACGGCATAGCCGCCTGCCATTCCAAGATTCACTGACGCAGGCCCTTGCCCAAGCCCGTTCTCTCCTGTCCCTGCACCAGGTGTAACTGATAGCTCAGGGGTAATACTATTTGTATCAACAGGGCTGCATCCTGATCCTAATGCACAAGTAAGTAAGAGCGCCGATAACCACACATTATTTTTTGTTTTTAAATTATGAGTTGAATTGTTAGTTACATTGTTAATAGATAAGTTCATTTTTTTCTCTCCTTGAGTTTGAATTGCCATATACACTCACTGCAGCAATTAACTGTCCGAGACGTTTCGACCTTCAAATCGTTGCAGGTGCCCAGGCGAATTTATCTTTGAAAAATTTGAACGTTTGTTAGGGTAAATTTTGAACATGTGATATAACAGTAGTACACGCCTTCTTAATCTTTCTCCTATGCACTCACTGAAAAGAGACACATTGATAAATCCCTCGCAAAAACGCCGGATCGTCATTATTGACGACGATCTGGATACTCAAGATCTTATAGTAGCTTTCTTTAAACCAAAAAATTACGAAGTCATTTGTTTCACGAACGCCGAAGACGCCATTAAAGAAAGTCTCAAAACAGGCCACACTTGGGATGTCATGCTGACTGATCTCCATCTGCCCGGACTTTCTGGGTTGCAAGTGACAATAGAGTTTAAAAAAACTCTGCCAAATTTACCTATTATACTGATAACCACGTCTAAATCCGCGGAAGCTGCGGTAGAGGCTATTGAAAAAGGGGCTTATGATTTTATTGTAAAGCCCATTCACTTTGCACAGCTGCAGATTTCAGTGGAACGTGCCCTCCATTTGAATTCCTTAAAAGGGGATTTGAATGAAATGCGGGAGATTGTAAAATCCGCAACAACAAAAATTCCCGGCATTATCGGTCGCAGCCCCAACTTTGTAGCCGCGCTGGACATCGCAAGCCGTGTGGCCACCAGTCGCGCCAATATTCTCATTTCAGGAGAGAGCGGCACCGGCAAAGAAGTGTTCGCAAAATTCATTCACAATGAAGGTAAAAATAAAAACGGAAAGCTTGTCGCCATCAATTGTTCAGCGATTCCGGAAAATCTTTTAGAGAGTGAGCTCTTCGGTCATGCTAAAGGCGCCTTTACCGGCGCGCACGAAAAGCGCATCGGGCTTTTTGAAGAAGCCGAAAACGGTACTTTATTTTTAGACGAAATCGGCGACTTAAGCCTTCCGATGCAGGCCAAAATTTTGCGGGTCTTGCAGGACAAAAAAATAAAACGTGTCGGTGAAAACCAGGACCGTGCGATTAACTGCCGAATTATATCTGCCACTCATAAAGACCTTTCAATTGAAGTAGAAGAAAAAAGATTTCGCGAAGATTTGTTTTTTAGACTTAATGTCATTCCTATCATGATTCCTCCGCTGCGTGAACGCCAAGAGGATATTCTTCCTTTAGCTGAGGCTTTCTTAAAAAAGTTTGTGCTAGAGAGCGGATCTCCGCCCAAAACTCTTTCAAAAGATGCTGTTCGATTTATTCTTGAAAATCAGTGGCGCGGAAATGTTCGTGAACTGGAAAACTCGCTTGAAAGAGCGGTCGCCTTAAGCCCTGGGCCATCGGTCTTGCTGGAACATTTTATGCCGCTTTCGGGTCTTAAAACTAAAGGTCGCGTACAGCAGAGTTCAAAAAGTGGTTCAGAAAACAATGCAGAAAATATTTTTTGCCTACCGTTTAGTAACCAGCTTCCACAACTGGAAGAAGTCATTCAAAAATACATTGAATTTGCTATAGAAAAAAATCTCGGAGCACGGGACAAAACCGCAAAAGATATTGGTATCGACCGTAAAACTCTCTACAAAAGAATCAAGCCTGAACCCATGTTTGAATCAAAAGGAAGTCAAAATGGCTAAAGCTCGCATCAAGTCTACTGCATCTGTGCAATCCAATAATCTTGAAAAATTCCGCCGTATGGCCACTGTCATTCAGGATTCCAATGATGCCATCACCTTTCAGGATCTGGACGGAAATATTCTGGCGTGGACCCGCGGAGCCGAACTTATGTACGGCTATACAGAAGCCGAAGCCCTCAATAAAAATATTGTCGATACGGTTCCTGTTGAATATCAAGAAGAAGCTCTTGAATTTATTAAGGCCCTTAAACGCGGCGAACTAGTTCCCACCTTAGAGACCAAACGCAAATCCAAAAACGGAAATATCATGGATGTTTGGTTGACCAATACTAAACTGACTGACGGCAAAGGCAAGTTGACCGGCATTGCCACCACCGAACGTGATATTACAGGCCGCAAGCATTCAGAAGCTTCCTTGCGCGAAAAATTTCGCGAGCTTGAGTATTTGCGTGAAGGCCAGATTGCACTTTCAGAGCGAATGCGCGGAGAGCAGCAGATCGCGCTACTGGGCCAAAACATACTGAGCCATCTTGTGCCGTTTACTAATTCGCAAATAGGTGCTTTCTATTCTGTTAACGATGATAAAAGACTTCAATGTGTCAGCAGCTATGCACTTGAAAATAAAAATAATCCAACCGAGAGTTTCGCATTTGGCGAAGGTCTTGTGGGACAAGTTGCCTTGGAAAAACGCGCTCTTCTTATAGAAGATGTACCACCCGGCTATTTTCATAAAATCCAAAGTTCTTTAGGACAAATGACGCCTCGGCCTTTACTGATTTGCCCAATCATCTTCGAAAATCAAGTCAGCGGCGTAATCGAACTTGGGTCGAGGCCTTTATTCACAGAGCATCAACGCGCGTTTCTTACACATGTATCTGAAAACATTGGTATCGCTATAAATACCACCAACGTCCGTAAAAAAATTCAGACTCTGCTGGATCAATCGCAAACCTTGAACGAAAAACTTGAAGAATCACAAGTGCAACTTAAAATCCAGCAGGCTGAACTTCAAAAAGCCAGCGAACACAAATCGGCTTTTTTGGCCAATATGTCACATGAAATTCGCACACCATTAGGAGCGATACTGGGATACACCGAACTCTTGCGTGATCCCGACCTTACAGAAAGTGAACGAAATGGTTTCATTGATATCATCGCACGAAATGGCGCAAGTCTTTCGGTGATCATTAATGAAGTTCTGGATCTCTCTAAGGTAGAGGCCGGCCACCTTTCGCTAGAGTATCTTGAAATGCGGCCCGCAGCCATTGCCACAGATGTGGTGCAATTGTTGAACGAATCTGCAGTCAAAAAGGGATTGCGCCTTGAACTGAAAAGTGAGGGCGATTCCGCCGGCAGCTCTATCATTTCTGATCCCACTCGCGTGCGCCAGGTGCTTTTGAATTTGATCGGCAACGCCATTAAATTTACTGCGTCCGGTTCAGTAAAAGTGCTTAGCTACTCCGCCGGTGACTCCTGGTACTTTGAAGTCACTGACACAGGTATCGGAATTCCTGAAATACAGCGAGAGAAAATTTTTGAAATGTTCGTACAGGCCGACGAAACCGTCACCCGCCGCTTCGGCGGTACAGGATTGGGGCTGGCTCTTGCACGAAAGCTTTCCCGATCGCTGGGCGGGGACGTCACTATTAAAAAATCTGTTCCTGGAGAAGGCTCAACCTTCTTATTCAAAATCGAAAATCATCCTGAACGACAGAATGAAAGATCTAAGACTGTAAGTTATCCAGAGCCCACGCCCGAAACTTTAAAAGGAAAAAGAATTCTAGTTATCGACGACACTCCTGATAATCAAAGTTTATTTTCACACTATCTTACTAAATGTGGAGCGCTGGTTGAACCTGCTTTAGACGGGAAAACCGGCAGCGACAAGGCACTTGCAGGGCAATATGACGTTGTTCTTATGGATATTCACATGCCTGGAATGGACGGCTACACAGCTACCACAAGATTGCGTGAGGCCGGTTATACCAAACCTGTCATTGCTCTTACGGCGCATGCCATGGGCGCAATTGCTGAAAAGTGTATCGATTCAGGTTGTGATGCTTATTTATCCAAACCTGTTCACGCCCACGCGCTGATTGCGATGGTACACCAATATTGCAGTATCGTTCCTTAGGAGGCATCATGTTTGAAATTTCACCGGAAATGTTAAAGGTCTATCTTGCCCGCCGCACAGAAGACATTGCTACGCTTAAAATGAGTCTTAAAAGTAATTCTATTCTTGGATTTCATCAGGTAGGTCACCAACTTACAGGTAATGCACGCAATTTTGGATTCCCCACTTTGGAAGATCTTGGTGACAGAATGGAAACCCTTTCGTCTAAAGATTTGCACTATTGTGGCCCTCTATTACTGGCCGAATATTCTAAATGGCTTCGCGAAGAACTCGCGAAGACCAAGTAGTAAACGAACGTAAGGCGTTCAAAAAATGAACGCTGAAGGCTCAGCAGCCCTCTCCGCCTTAAACAACTCTGGTACGATCTCTGCTTTAGTTAGTTATGTAGTCAAAATGCAAAACAACTAAAGGAACCTAATGAAACCCTGTACTTCGCTTCTTGTGATCTCTCTTTTTTCTGCAATCGCTTTTGCTGAAATTCAAGAATCAAAAACCTTCCCTAACTTACGGTCTACAACTACCCTGGCAGAATCTAAGCTCCATGCGGGTTTGCTTGTTGGTTACAATAATCCTAACGATGGCGACAACAGTGCCGGGCTAGGTCTCGATGTAGGTTACCAACCTTATATTCCCTTCGGTTTGGGTTTCGAAATTACCAATACCGATAACCGCAGCATTGTTCTCGGAAAAATTTCTTACAACTTCGGCGGAGAAATTCCATTTATTCATAACTCTTTTGTGGGAATGGCCGCCGGTAAAGACGAATCCACTTTTGTGATTGGTCCATTGGCCGGCTTCGACATTCCGATTGCGAGCCACGGTCCGGATTCAAGATTCACTTTGGGTGCCGGCGCTAAGTATCTTTTTTCCGACAACAGCAGCACAGAAGCACTTTCATTTAACGGTAACATGAAGTACTGGTTCTAAATTTTTCGAATCTTAAATCTTGTAACTTAAATTTTTATAACGGGAGACCTCTATGCATATCATCACATTTCTACTTATCGGACTTTTTGCGGGCTGGATTGCCAGTCAACTTGTAGACGGCCAAGGCCGTGGCGCTATTGGTAACATTGTTATCGGTATCCTGGGCGCCTTTGTCGGTGGATTCATCTTCGAAACCTTAGGTGTCAACGCTTATGGCTTTTGGGGCAACGTTGCCATGTCAGCGGTTGGTGCTGTCACCTTACTCGTAGTGCTTGGTGCACTTGTCCGACCTGCAAGAAAAAATTAATTTAAAAGGAGATTATATGACTATTACTAACAACGATGAAAACAAAAAGACAGAGCCCACATTAAACGAGGTTTCCGGAATTAAAGAAGCCAATAAAGAATCCAAGCTTGATGAGTTTTCGAAAACCTCAACTGCAGCAAAAATGAGTGGAGCGTTTCACGAAACTTCCGGCATGCTAAAACGCAAATTTGGTGAGTTCACAAATGATGCTTCACTAAAAGACGCCGGACGCGAACAGCAGTTGCTGGGGAAAGTTCATCGTTTGGTGGGATCAATGCGGGGTGTGCAAGAAACCGCTTTGGCAAATTTTAGAAATACTCAAAAAGAGAGTCTCGCCATTTGCCGTAAACACGGCGGACGCATAGTTGATGTGGCATCAGATCTGGTGGACGACATTAAAAAAACATTACTGAAATAGAACTAAAAACCATACAAGGACAAGGATCACAAAATGAAATTCAATCGTAATTTAAAAACAGCCGTTATCTTCTCGATGACGCTTATACTTTCTAAAGTACCGCAATTGGCTGTGGCTGAAGCGGCTCACACTCTTACCATGATGCCCACAAGCTCGCTCGTTACTGAACTGACTGAAGTAGAAGCTCAAGCAAATATTTCCAGCTTTTTAAGCCGCGCTGATGTTCAGCAACAATTGATGAATAGCGGTCTTACAAAAGAAGAAGTTTCACTTCGCTTGGCCACGCTTTCGAAATCTGAATTGAATAGGCTATCGTCACAAATGACTGAAGCACGCGCCGGGGGCGATCTGCTCGTGGCGATTATATTAGTGCTTCTAATTCTGATTCTGTTGAAACGAATTTAATTGTGGCCCGCTTGAAGCTTGTCATGCATTCAATTTCTATTCTCAGTTTGGCGGTTCTTGTTTCTAGCTGCGCCAGTTCCACCAAGCAGGTGGATTCGCTGCTTTTACGAAAAACATCGCTGCCTGAGGCTGTTGAAATTCCAAATGTGCCATTT
>JANWIU010000124.1 GCA_025449725.1 Pseudobdellovibrio sp. | reverse complement strand
GTACAGCTGAAGGACTCTTACATAGCCTTCAAGGGCAACGAGGCCTTTCTGCAGAATGCTCACATCAGCGAATACAAATCCAGCAGTTACAACAATCATCAGCCTGAAAGGCTTCGTAAAATCCTGCTTCACAGAGACGAACTGGATAAAATTTACGGTGCATTAAGAGAAAAGGGCCTTACTTGCGTTCCTTTAAAAATCTATTTTAAAAAGGGCCGCGTAAAGCTGGAACTGGCTCTGGTTAAAGGTAAAAAGATCCACGATAAACGTGAAGCCATCAAAAAGCGGGACGTCGACAATCAGTTAAGACGAAGCAAACAAGTTTCAAGATAAGATTTGTCAAATTTTAGTGTCATCGTATACCATTAAGTTATGAAATTGATTTTCGGAATTCTATTTATTTTATTAAGTTCTTGTGCTCTCAACACTAAGCAAGATGTAAAGCAGACGTCGCTTTCTGAATCAGGAGTAGACCCTAAATACAGCGTGGCAAAGGATCGTTCGGAATTTGATAAGCTACGAGAAAACGTTCCTACAGAGATTCGTCAGCAAAATGATGAAAAAGCCCTAATCGCCGAATTAACGGCTGAACTAAAATATCCGCCGGAAGTCGCGCGTGAAAAATTTAATAATATTGTTCGAAAAAAACGCGATATCTTCAGTAAAGATATGAGTAAAATCCGCGAAGAGTTCAACAAACATGAAAAATCTGAGCGCGATGCCTATTTAAAAGAATTAAAGGAAGAGCGCGAAGAATTTTTAAAACGCAAAGTTGATCAGGATAAGCGAAGTCAATTCTTCAGCGAACAAGATGAAAACCGCCGTACATTTTTTTCTGAACAGCGGGAAAAGCGTGATGAATTCGAAAGTGATTTCCGGGCAAGACGCAAAGATTTTGATGATTACATCAAAGACAAAACCGATATTTTTAATTCCGAGTTAAAAGATTACTCTGCACGCTGGAAAGACAAGTTGGATGCAGAAAAGAAAGTTCAGTCCGAATCTAATTAATGAAAGATCTAGCCCGTTATTTTTTATACTTAGGATCGACCGGTTTCGGCGGGCCACTTGTATTAATTCAGCAGATGCGCCATCAGTACGTTGAAGAAAAAAAGATGATCTCAGCACAACAGTTTGATCAGGCATTTGCTTTAGTCAAAGCGATGCCAGGGCCCGTTGCTTTTCAGATGGCGGTATTCTTAGGGGGGCGTTTCGCAGGCTTCTGGGGCGGGCTAACTGCCGGAGTATGCCTATTGCTGCCTGCCTTTGCGCTGATGGTTTTGGCAGGAATTTTTTATTCCAGCATTGTAAGTAATATTTATCTCGACACCTTTTTGCAGGGAATTCTGTTTTCAGCTTCGGCTGTGATCTTAATGAGTTTAAAAAGCTTGATACAGCCAAACCGAAGCTCCGTCCTTTTTTGGGTGTTTACTTTCATTAATTTGATTTTATTTTGGTTTAATCTTTTGCCAGAACCGGTTTTAATTATTTTGTTCGGTTTACTGGCGGTGATGTTCAATCGCTTCAAAGGGACAGGCCTGCTTTCGGTTTCTTTTTTTATGTTCGACGGGGAAGCGATCTATAAACTGACGAAGACGTGCGTTTATGCCGGCGCTGTCGTGTTCGGAACGGGTTATGCGCTTTTACCGGTGCTAAAGAGCAATCTTGTAGATTTAGACGCATTGGTGACACTCAAGCAATTTAACGACGGCGTTATCTTCGGTCAAATGACACCGGGCCCGATCACAATTACAGCCAGCTTTTTGGGTTATGAAATATCAGGCTTGGCTGGAGCAGCGGCCGCAATTGCCGGAATATCTTTTTTTCCGTTTTTTCATATTTCTACCTGGTTTCCTAAAGCAATGGACTGGATGAGCCGGCAAAAGTGGGTGCCATGGTTTGTAATGGGAGCGACAGCTGCGGTTGTGGCCGGAATTCTTATTACCGTTGTTCATATGAACGCAGGCACCTATCAGAAGCCGGCGTTTTGGATTATTTTTCCGGGCGCCGTTGCCTGGCTCTATTTCAAACCAAAGACTAACGTGCCTTTGTTATTCGTAATATCAGGTTTGGCTTATCTTGTGAGTACGTTAATTTAGTTGTTCTCTTTGCCGCGCGATTTGCGGTCTAAGAACATCAACAGCGCACGAAGCTCAGTCAGGTTTTCTCCATCGAGATCAATGAAGCTGGCGCCGATCAAAGTGCTGTCCTGCTCTTTAATGACCTTACAGTGGCGTGCTTTAAGACGAATTTGAGTGAATTCAAAACGGTCGAGCTTAAGAGAAATAAAGATTTCATCATCCGCTTTGACTTCTGTTTCATATGACGGAGCATTCAGCTGGCATCCGCCCAGGCTGAGGTCGCGCATTTCAACTTCGATATTTTTTTGAGAACCGTTGATGTAATTAATGACGCACTTGTGAGGCAAGCCGATTGGCATTGAAACGCGGAAGTCGTTGCGTCTTTGCAGTTGAAATATTTCGCTTGGTAAATCGATAACGTATTCGACTTTGGCGCTATTTAAATACGAACGGAAGAAGAAGATTTCGTCGCGTGAATGAAAACAGCAAGTAACGGGTTCATTAGAAAATTCAAATGTGTGAAACCTGAAAACACTGAAATACTTATCATTTTTAATATGGGTCACGTTAGCTTTTACGAATTGATTGGCGACTTTTATAATAAGTTCGGTTTGATTGTGGTCAATAAAAGAGACCAGCTCTTTTAAATCCAGTTCGCCGATTTTTTGGTAAAAGCCTTGTGACATTTATTTTT
This sequence comes from Pseudobdellovibrio sp., assembly GCA_025449725.1. GTDB lineage: Bacteria > Bdellovibrionota > Bdellovibrionia > Bdellovibrionales > Bdellovibrionaceae > Pseudobdellovibrio. The sequence continues at coordinate 3,690 of JANWIU010000124.1, read as the reverse complement.
CCTGCTTGATCCATGTTACTTCATTTTTATTCTGGTACAAATGTATAATTTTTGAGTCGGGGAACTTGCTGAATTCCTTTAAAATATCGAAGTCGCACATGCCTTTAAATTTTATCGAACAAACAAAGTTTTTTACGGCAGATTCGTCCTGCCATTTGTTAACCAGCCAAAGCAACTTTTCCGGAGTACATATGATATCTGAAAACAGCCAGGTGCAATCCTTGAAGCGCTGGGGGGATGCAGCAAATGCATCTTCAGAGGAATAAACAATGTTACTTTGTTTTAAAATATTTTTATCCAGTGGGGCCTTGTCGATTGAATAAACCTTACTGACCTGTTGGCTAAGAACCCAGGTCCATCCACCAGGACTTGAGCCCAGATCAATTGCGACATCATCTTTACTTAATTGAATATATCCAAGAGTCAGTACTTCCCATAATTTTAAATAGGCGCGGTTAGGTGGGGTGCCCTTGTCTTCATCGAATTCGTTCCAGCCAAGCGGAAACTGCGAAAAAGGTTGTTCGCATACAGCTAACTGGTTTTCTTTAAACAGCGTCCAAACAAAATACTTAAAATTGAACTTAGAAGGTGTTTCAAATTTTATTCGTTTTAATTTTAATTCTCGAAGCTCGTTGCGAATAGATGCGGAAAGCGGGTTGTTAACCGGCGACGGTAAAAACACGCCCCTATTCGGAAGGCCCTTTAAAATTTTCACAGCTTCGCTTTTGTTTGTAAATGTCATCAGCTTGCAGTTAGGTAACCACTCTTGCGCCCAGATGGGCCTCTGGTTTAGGTCTTTAACGGCAATGTAATGATTATTGCGCTCGATAACTTGAGCGTTTAAAAGACGGAGCTCGGTATCGAGCTCCTTTTCATGACGTAAAAATGGAAGAATTAGATCCAGGCAGAAATCCGGCCTGAATTAGGCAGCAGCCTTCTGAGCAGGAGAAAGTAAGCCGCGTGAGTTTAAGCACGCTACGCAGTCATCCCAAAATTTCTCTTTTAAATTGATTTCATTTGCATTGAATTTTGCTTTTGGAAATGTTGAGTTGTAAAAGTGGTCACAGAACTGTGATTCGTTCGTGCTGCGCAAAGTTTTCATGAGTACGTTAAAGTGAACCTCAGTAAATTTAGCGTCTACAAGCATCTTTTTTAAAGCCGATTCCGGCGTTTGAATTAAAAACTGATGTACTAAGTTAGCATCGTAATTCGTGTTCATTGTGAGTCTCCTGTTACGTGTTGTAATGTATTTATCGGACTGGACTAGACCCAACATGAATTAAAATTTAGTACTGTATCAGAATGATACTGGGGATGCTGGTTCAGGCGTTCCACCGCTGTGCGTCCGCTGAAAAAAAAAGGGCCACCGATTAGGTGGCCCTTTGGCGTTTTCTTTTTTTGTCGAACTACTATTGACGAGCTTCGATCATTTTCATGCGGTCAAAGTGGTTAAGATCCATGTTTTTCTGATGTTGCCAGATACTTACTAAGTTGTTGAACTCAGAGATCTGAGAAGCGTCAGTCATGTTAGCTTCCAGTGATAAACCGAAAGTGCTGCCATTAACCATTAACTCGTCACCTTCAGTGTTAACTGCGCGAGTTGATACTGACACAGAGAAAACTTTTGATAATTCTCTGATTTGGTCAGGAGAAGCACGGCGATTTGGTTCAGACAATGGCGGTAACATGTTCGGGTCATACAAGCTGATTAACATTGTTGGCATGTTCAAGCGCATAACATCATCACCGATACTGTACAGATTAGATCCGCACTTAGGGTTGAATGTACGTTTGAACCAGTTACTTTGCGCAACTTCAGCATTCATACCGCTCAAGTTAGAGTAACAGTTGTATTGAAGAACATCGTAGAAGAAGCTAGTCATTCTAGCGATCTCTTTGTTTTGTGCTTCAGGTTGAACAACCATTTCGCGAACTACCGGCGCAAGAGCCTGTTGAATCGAATCACGGTTTTGGTTTTCAGAACTACGTTCAAAGTTCATGCGTTCTTTGATTTTTTCAAACAAACCACGAGTAAAGAAGTAGTTAGAGTTCATGCGTGAACGGCCTTGTGCGCCACGAGCATCTTGAGTCTGTGGATCAACAACCCGTAAGTCGATTGCGCGAGGGCAGCTAACAACACCGGCGTTGCAAAGTTTTGCGTAAGTGATCATTTCTTTTGGGTTCTCATTTTGTTGAGAATCCGTGTGGTAAGAAAGACCGATCAAATCTGCAAGACCGCGGTAACCGTTAGCATCAGCCGGGCGAGTTAACTCAGGAGTTGGTTTGTAGACATAACTAGTAACGTTGTTGATACGCTCTTTAGATCTGAATGCTCTTTCAGTTTCAGTTTTCGATTTGTAACCGATGATGTACTGACCTGGCTTGATCCAAGTTCCAGAAAGCTTAATGTCTACTAAGTTGATGTTAGAAGAATGTTCGCTGGAAGATTCTAAGAAGCTAGGTAACAAACTGAACTTCGTGCGGCCGTAAGCTCCACCAACGATGTTGTTTGCAATTTGTTGTTGGCGAGTAACACCAGAAGTAACATCGTCACTTAACATTTGAGAATCAGTGATATCGATAGTTCCTTTAGCCAATGAAGGAGAAATTGTGATCAATTGGTTTAAAGAGTTTTTGTCGAATAATACTGATGGATTGTCTAAAGCACCTAAAACTTTATCAAGAGCTTTGGCAGCACGAGAATCAGCACCTTGAGCTAAGTCATAAGTGAAAGTTTCAAGATCTGCGTTTCCGCGTAAACGGAAGTTTTGATCGATGCTTAAGATTTTTAAGCTTAAACCACCGATTCCTAAACCGATCTTAACATCACCACCGGCCTGAATTGAACTTTCATCAGTATCAGCAAACACAAGAGTGATTTTTTTGTCTTTTTTAACAAAGATTTTAGCAGTTACTTTACCTACCCAAGCTTTACCAAGGCGACCGTTAATGCCAACGCCTCCGTAGTTTCCACCACCGGCAAGTCCTAAGAAAGTGATTTTATCAAGAGTTACAGCTAAAACGTCGCCCGCTTTAACTTTACCTTCATCAATTAAACGCAATACTTTTTCAGAGCTCAGGTTTTTCAAATCAAGTGGAGAGAATAAGAAAGTCTTAAGAGCGGTACTCCATTGGTCTTTTTCAAAGAAACGACCGTAAGCAGCGTCACGGCGCAATTCTCTTCTAGCCATTGCAACGCCTGGAGAAACTTCAAGATAAACATAGTCAGACCATTTGTCTTCACGCAAGAATTTACCCATATCTGCATCTAATACGTAACGGTATCTGATTCCGTTACCGGCAGAAAAGGCGTCATCTATTTCAAAGTTAAGTAAATCAAGATTTACGCTTGCAGAAATACTAGAGTTTTTGATTTTATCTTTAACTCTTTCAGTGATGCGTTCAAGTTTACTGTCTGCGAATGCTTGGCCTGCGATGAATTGCGATGCTACAACCGTTGCAGCAAGCAAATTCTTAAAAGACTTTTTCATGGGGGAGCTCCTTTGGGGAAAGGGTTTAGTTTTCGTTTTATAACGTATTAGAGCTTTTACTCATCAATAACAGGTCCATTATGAAACAGCGTCTTATTCGTTTTGAGACATATTTTTGTAGACTTCTTTGACTGTGTGACATTTTTTGGTAAACGTTATTGGTCATGAAAGTCGACAAAGATAGACCATCAACTTGGCG
>JANWIU010000123.1 GCA_025449725.1 Pseudobdellovibrio sp. | reverse complement strand
GATCGGCTCTAAAACGCCATAGCAGCTATGCATGAAGTCCTGCGTCAAGCCAAAGCCAGTGCCGAACAGCAAAATATACGGCTGATCATCAGCTTCTAATACGCTTCTAAAGCTTTTAAAGGTGAAATGTTCCATCCCTTCCGGTTTACGGGCGCTGGTCACGATGGTTTTTGCGTTTTCATGGCCCCAATCCTTTAAAGCAGCCTGTAAATTTTCCGCGGTTCTGACGTCTCTGAGAGCGGTTCTTCTCATCGGATTAAATCTGGACCCCTCACCGACATTCCAGTGATCCAAAACCCGCTCAACAAACATCAGTTGTTCTTTTCCCGGGTGGATAATGTAATAGCGTTCAATTCCGTAAACTCTGCAGGCTCTGGCAATGTCATGAATATCAAAATTGGTAACATTGGTAGCCACCAGATCGCCCACTCTGTCTTTTGTCGGATAGTGCATTAAAGCCAGCGCTAAAGGGGCTTTACGTTTCATTTATGACCTTTTTTTGCCAGCAGATCCGGGCGTTTTTCTTTTGTAACTTTTAAAGACATTTCATCTTTCCAGGTCTTAATTTTACCATGATCACCGGATGTTAAAACCTCAGGAACCTTGAGTTCGTTCCACAGCTGAGGTCGCGTAAATTGCGGCGCCTCTAAAAGGCCATCTTTAAATGAATCCTCATCAGATGATATTGAATTACCCAGCGTGCCTGGAATAAAGCGGGAGACAGTTTCAGTAAATACCAGCGCGGCCAGTTCTCCGCCGGAAAGAATGTAGTCGCCGATTGAAACTTCCAGGTCTACATACGTATCGATAAATCTTTGATCAATACCGGCGTAACGTCCGCAAATGAAAACAAACTCTGTATCCTTGGCCGAGGACGCAAAAGCCTTCACCTTTTCATGAGTGAGAACCTGGCCCTGCGGAGAAAAGTAAATTACGGTCTGATTTTTTTCAGTATCAAGTACTGACTTAAGTGCTTTTTCCAGAATATCCGCGCGCAACAACATCCCATCGCCCCCTCCGAACGGAGCATCGTCGACAGATTTATATTTGTTGTCTGTAAAATCACGTAAGTTCACGACCTCAAAATGCAACAGGCCGGCAGCAGTTGCTTTGGATATCAAAGCGTCCTTTAAATAAGACTGAATAAGCTCCGGAAACAGAGTGATGAATTTAGCTTTCATTTTCTTTATTTATTTCTAATAGGCCTTCAGGCAAGTCGACCATCATTTTTTTAGATTCAAAGTCGATGTCGAGAACAAACTCCTTAACAAAGGGAATTTCAAAAACTTCTGCGTTTTTTGATTTAACAACCAGCAAGTCCTGAATTCCGTTACTGGAAAAATCTTCGATTCTTCCAATGAGGCCCAGCTGTTTGTCTGTAAGTTCAAAATTCAGTAATTCACTTAAAAACATAGCTTCGCCGTCTTCAGATTTAAAAACGCCTTCGTCAACCCACAGCTCCGCACCTTTAAATTCTTCGGCACGATTGCGGTCAGTAAATCCTTTAAGTGTCGCAATGAAACCTCTTTTAAAAGGTTTTAGTTTTTGAATTTCAAAAGCATGAGGCTTTCCATTTAAATGCAATTGCAGCTCATTCAGCTGATCACACCAACTTACATCGCCTGAAAAAATGAGGCAGTAGATGTCTCCACGAATTCCGTGAGCATCCATTACTTTTCCTACTAGTTTTTGTCCCATGCGCGCTTTAATCCTATGGGTGACTTGTACATTGCATTGTAAAATAAAAGCAAAGCTTTATAAATTAAAAGCAGAGCTTTATAAGATAAAAGCAGATCTTTATAAAATAAAGGCAAAAAAAAAAGGAGCTTTGTGAGCTCCTTTTTTATTTCAATTGTTGAGTGAAACTTATTCGACGATATCTAAGTGGTAACGTTTGTTCAACTTGGTACCGGCTGCTCTGATGATTGTTCTCATTGCTGCAGCTGTTTTACCCTGTTTACCGATAACTTTTCCAAGATCTTCTTTATCAACTTTCAAAGCTAACAAAGTTGTTTGCTGTCCTGGAATTTCATCTACGTTCACATTTTCTGGTTTATCAACCAAAGATTTTGCCATGTGTTCAACAAGTTGTTTCAAATTATCCATTCTCTATCTCCCGACCCAATCCGCTTATTCTGACAAATATTTGTGGTCGATGACAACTGTTATTTTAAATAAGTTTTAATTTAACAGCTTTTTAATAACTAAGCTTTTGCAGATTTCGAAGCCGCACGTTTTGCGCGAACTTGTCTGTCTGAAGGTTTAGTTTCGACACCAGCTAATTTGAAAACGTGACGAACTGTATCTGAAGGTTGTGCACCTTTTGATAACCAGTCTTTCGCCTTTTCAACGTTCAAAGTTACTTTTTGTTGTTTTCCCATTGGACTAGGAACGTATGTACCAATTACTTCTAAAAATTTTCCGGTAACATATCGGCGAGAATCAGCAACAGTAATACGGTAAGCTGGATCATGCTTTTTACCAACGCGAGCTAAACGAATAACGACCATGAGAATACCTTCCTTAAACACGTAAATTAATACGATAAATACATACTCTAAAAGAGCGAACCAAGATTTATAGCTTAAATGGGCCAATTTTCAAATGATTTTATCTTGTAAGGCCGGAAAAACTCTTAAAATGGAAACTTCATGCCGCCTTTGGCGCCCATGCCTCCGCCTTTTCCACCCTTCATGGCTTTTCCAAGACCCATTTTCATCATTCCAGACATCATTTTTTTGGCTTCTTCGAACTGTTTAACAAGCTTGTTAACGTCTTGAACCTGGGTTCCACTTCCCAATGCGATTCTTTGACGCCGTGAGCCATTGAGGATCCGGTGATCGTTTCTCTCTTGAATAGTCATGGAATTGATAATGGCTTCGATCTTTTTCATCTCAGAATCCGGCGGCGACATGTTCTTCATTTGTTTAGACAGTTCGCCCATACCAGGCAGAAACTTTAACATCGATTCCAGACCGCCAAGTTTTTTAAGCTGCTGAATTTGCGCCAGGAAGTCTTCTAAAGTGAACTCGTTATTCATCATTTTGCGGGCGGACTTTTCGGCTTCCTTGTGATCAACAACCTCTTGCGCCTTTTCAACCAGACTTAAGACATCACCCATATCCAGAATGCGGCCGGCTAATCGATCCGGATGAAACACTTCAAGTGCTGAAACTTTTTCACCCATACCCATGAATTTAATCGGGATACCGGTCACTTCGCGGATAGAAAGCGCGGCGCCTCCGCGCGCATCCCCGTCGATCTTCGTCAGAACGAGGCCGGTTAAATTCAGACGTTTATGAAATGTTTCTGAAACGCTTACGGCCTGCTGACCTAACATCGCATCTGCAACCAATAGTATTTCAGTGGGAGTTATAACCTTTTTAAGGTTTTCAAGTTCGGTCATCAAATCTTCATCGACTTGTAAACGACCCGCTGTATCCAGAATCAAAACTTCGATCAACTCTTTTTTGGCCCACTCAAGCGCGGCTTTTAAAATGTCTTCAGGTTTCATTCCCGTTGTTGACGGAAATACCGAAAAATTATTCTGCTTACCGAGTATTTGCAGTTGTTCAATTGCGGCAGGTCTGTAAACGTCAGCAGGAACAAATCCGACTTTTTTACCGAGCTTTTGGCGGATATAAAGACCCAACTTTGCAGTTGAAGTGGTTTTACCCGCACCTTGCAGGCCGACCATCATAATAACTGATGGGTTTTCACGGACGTTAATATCTACCTTTTCACCGCCGAGCGTTTGCACCAGCTCGTCATGAACAATTTTAGTAAACATTTGACCCGGATTTACATCTTTAATGACTTCAGTGCCAAGTGCCTTTGCTTTTACCCGGTCTATAAAATTTTTAACAACTTTAAAATTTACATCGGCTTCCAACAAACTTAAGCGGATGTCTTTAATAACTTCTTCAACATTGGCCTCTGAAATTTCAGCCTGGCCTCTTAATTTTTTTACTGATCCTAAAATTTTATCCGACAAACTCTCAAACATAAAATCCTACTTCTTTTTAATTTCCATTACCTTCGCATCAATTGCCTGGGTCAGCGAAAGGGCCAGCTCCTTTAACTCATAGCTGGGAATTTTTTCATAATTTTCTGTAATGTAAGCGCGGCGGGAAACAAAATTATTCAAAAACTGATTCTCTTCGCGTTCTTGAATATAATAGGCCACGCTGTCCTTCATTTTATTTCGTTCAACAACCCAAAGTTTTTTAATTTGAATTTGCGAAATCAACTTTAAATAACTTTTGTAAAAAGCAGCCTTTTTAAGACATTCAGTTTTGCAGGCCTTGAACAACGAATTCTCCATAATCAGGTAATCCGTAGCAAACTTTACACCACTGGAATCGCCGATCGCTGCAATTCTTTCTTCTGCGCTTTCACCCGGTTTTAAAGGATCTTTGTCGGCTTTTTTTAGTAATGATAGAATCAATGAACCGCGGTTATTTAAGACCATCATGTACTTAAATTCCACACGAAAATAGATGGCAGCACCTAAAACAAAGAGAATAACAAGAGTGCTGATGACTAATTTATTTACCATCTTGAGAATGAGCCCTTCTTAAGAGAAAAACTGGCCATGGCGAACGTTACGGCAACACCTGTCAACGTCACAAGAATTGAACTTCCAATGCCGATATCGGACTCTCCCAACATGGAATACCGAAAACCGTTAATAAGATAAAACAATGGGTTCAATTTAGAAACAAACTGCCAAGCAGGATGAAGGCTTTCAATAGAAATGAACACGCCGCCTAAGTAAGTAAGCGGAAGAAGAATAAATGAACTGAAGGCGCTGAGTTGGTCAAATGTATTGGCCAGTACGGCTACGAAAATTCCCAAGAAAGCAAACATCAAACCGCCGGTAATAAAAAAATATAAAAGCAACGCCGGATGCTTGATCCATAGAAACTCGCTTAGCTGCATATAGTGAAAAGCCATCCCGACCAGGCCTGTCACCATCGCTACCAGGCTTCCGCGAATGATTCCGCCCAGCCCCATGGCCCACACAATATAAGAATGCGGAATCGGCGCAACGCGAATGTCTTCCAGGTCACCGGAAAATTTCGAAGTCACAACAGAGGAAGAAGAATTCTGAAACGCGTTGTTGATGAGGCCCATCACCATCAACCCGGGAATTAAAAACGATAGATAAGGTATTCCGCTTTTAAGTTGCACACTGCTGCCAAGAGAAACACCGAATACCAAGAGGTAAAGAAACGAACTGATAACCGGACTTATTACTGTTTGAATAACCACTTTTAGAAATCTTTTTATTTCCCTGCGGACCAGTGTGAAAAAGATAATCATAACGCCACCATTTTCGAAAATGCATCTTCCAGACGGCCTTCTTCAATTTTGATATCCTGAATTTGATTGATATCAACATGATGTTTGGCCAGCACATCGGAAATTCCGAGTTTTTGCGACTCCGTAAACTGATGAACATTGCCGTTTTTCATCGTCAAAATCATTTTTTTCTGGGAATAGTCGGCAATCATATTTTTAGGGGTCCCGTTGTACAACAATTCCCCTTTATTGATGATCGCTACCTGTTCACACATTTGTTCAGCCTCTTCAAGATAATGCGTGGTCAGCAAAATAGAAACGCCTTCATTCTTTAATTCGTAAACGAACTTCCAAAGCGATTCTCGCAGACCGACGTCTACCCCGGCAGTAGGTTCATCCAAAAGAAGGAGTTTTGGCGAATGAACAAGAGCCTTTGCAATCATAAGCCTGCGCTTCATGCCGCCTGAAAGTTGCTTAACTTTTTTATGACGGTGTTCGTACAATGAAAGTTTCTGCATGAGGTAATCGCAACGTTCTTTGTTTTTATAGATTCCGTAATAACCTGACTGAAAATCAAGAATTTCAGATACTGAGAAAAATCCGGTATTGATCACTTCCTGATGAACAACGCCCACTTTCATTTTTGTTTTCAGAGGATGGCTTAATACGCTATCGCCGAACACGCGAATATCGCCACTGGAAGGTTCTTCAAGCGTGGTGATGGAAGCAATGAGTGTGGTTTTTCCCGCCCCGTTGGGCCCAAGCAAACCGAATATGCCACCTGGTTTAATTGAAAAGCTGACGCCTTTTAAAGCTTCGACCGGCCGACCGGCCACTTTATCTTTATACGTCTTCTTTACGTCCACCACTTCAAGAGCGTTCATGTTATCTGGCCCTCGAAATGCTGGAAGCAAAATCCACATCAGGATTTTCTTTTTTAGCCCAGTTTAAGTCCCATTCCTGATTTAGAAGTAAAACCGGCTGGTCAATGACGTCTTTAAATAACTGGAAGTTGCCTTTGAGCTGACTGACGGCTTTGCCCTCAGCGTTTCGCGGCCAGCGTGCCACACTGAACGATAATCGTGTCAGCTTGACCTCCAGATTGTATTCGTCTTGCAAACGATGAACTAAAACTTCGAACTGAAGTTCACCCACCGCGCCGATAATGGTTTCCTGATTCCCGATAATAGGGTCAAAAAATAATTGGATCGCACCCTCTTCAGACAGGTGCTTTAATGCTTCGTTCAGCTTCGTACGCTTCAAAGCATCCCGCACTGAAAGCTTGGCGAACAATTCCGGTGCAAACTTCGGAATGTCTTCAAAACTGATATAACCTTGTGATGACACGCAATCGCCGATTGCAAAGTTTCCGGTATCGGCCACGCCGACAATGTCTCCGGCATAGGCTTCATCTACGGTTTCTTTGTCTGCTGCAATAAACTGACTGGAATACGAAAGGCGTAATTCTCGTTCTAGGCGCGCGTGGTTGACCTTCATGCCACGTTCAAATTTGCCGGAGCAGATTCTCAGAAAGGCGATACGATCACGATGGCGTTTATCCATATTCGCCTGTATCTTAAATACAAAACCGGTGAAAGCGGACGATAGTGGGTTAAGTTCAGTTCCTTTTTTTGTCATACGGCCCTTAGGCCCCGGAGCAAATTCCGTAAAAAATTTTAAAAATGTATCGACACCGAAATTCTGCTTAGCAGACCCGAAAGTGACCGGCGAAAGCTTTCCGGATAAAAAGTCTTCCACATCAAATGGCGGAAGCGCGCTTTCGATGAGTTCGAGTTCATCGCGAACCTGCTGTAAAGTTTCGGCGTCCAAATATTTTTCTAAGATCGGGTCCTGCGGGCCGGAGAAATCATACTCTTCAACTTCTAGGTCATCTTCGCGACGTTGATTGTAAAAATAAACTTTTTTATTGAGGCGGTTGTAGATTCCTTTAAAGCGTTGCCCGATTCCTAAAGGCCAGGTGACAGGGTAACATTGCATGTTCAGTGTTTTTTCAACTTCATCAATTAAAGTCAGCGGGTCTTTACCTTCGCGGTCCAGTTTGTTAACAAAAGTAAAAATCGGAATATTTCTTAAACGACAGACTTCATAAAGTTTTTTAGTACGGTCTTCTACGCCCTTTGCAACGTCTATCAACATGCAGGCGCTTTCAACCGCCATCAGAACACGGTAAGTATCTTCAGAGAAGTCTTTGTGGCCGGGAGTATCTAAGAGATTAATTCTTAAATCATTGAAATCAAAAGTCATGACCGACGACGTGATCGAAATCCCCTTTTGTCTTTCGAGCTCCATCCAATCGGAAGTAACGGCTTTAGTTCCGGACTTTCCTTTAACTTCTCCGGTTTCGTGAATGACTCCACCGTGAAAAAGTAATTTTTCCGTTAACGTCGTTTTGCCGGCATCGGGATGCGAAATAATCGCAAAAGTCCGGCGGCGTTCTATTTCCTTTTGCACCGTTGGCACAGCTAAGTTCGCAGATAGATTGGAAGGCAAATTCGACATAATTCCTCAAAATAATTTCAACAGGAAGTTGTAACTTTTTTAATTGGGAACATCAATGAATTCGCTCTTGACGAAGCCTGAATTTCTCTCTAATTTGGCCATCTTGACCAAATTTTAGCTCATGGTGGTTTGGAGCCACCGGCTGACAACTGAAAGGGGTCCTCATGTCTGACCGTTCCGCAGAAAGTGCTGAAAAAGCAGTCTTTTTTATCTCCACATTCTATAAATTTCAGAAGGATGAAAATCCGGAGAAAACAAAACTTTATCTGGAAACAACGGCTGAAAAGTACAACGTACGTGGCCTCATCATTATCGGCGGCGAAGGGTTTAATGCAACTGTTTGCGCTAAAGTGCCCGACTCCCTTGAACAGTTTAAGCAGTCCGTCCGGGATTATTTTAACGTTCCGGATTTGTTTTTTAAAGATTCGGAATCGGATGTTTGTCCGTTTCGCCGGTTTAAAGTAAAAATTCGGCCTGAGATTGTAACCTTAGGAGATACGACACTAGTGCCATATGATATGGACGGAAAAAATCACCACTTAACGCCATCCGAGTGGAATGAAGTCATGAAAAACGAAGATCCCGTCATCATCGATACACGTAACTGGTATGAAACTAAGATTGGTACTTTTAAAGGTGCGATAAACCCCATGACGGATAAATTTACTGAGTTTCCAAAATTTCTTGAAGAAAGAAATATTCCAAAAGACAAAAAAGTTCTGATCTTTTGTACGGGGGGAATCCGTTGTGAAAAAGGAATTCTGGAAGTTCAAAAGCAGGGGTACAAAAATGTTTATCAACTTTACGGCGGTATTTTAAATTATTTGCAGGAATCTCCAAATGATCAGTTTGAAGGTGAGTGTTTTGTCTTCGACCATCGCGTGGCCGTGACGCAGGATCTGCAGCCTTCAACTCAATACAGACTTTGCCCGCACTGTGGACAGCCCGGCAAAACCGCCATCGTTTGCAAACGCTGCGATCACCACGACTTCATTTGCGAAGACTGTGCCGAAATTGAATTTAAAAAAGATACTTGCTCTAAAAACTGTGCTCATCATTACGAACTTCACCCGGAAAGAAAATCTCCGCGCCAGGTTCCACCGTTTGAATCGGAAGAATGGTAATGGCTACCGTTAAGATTAAGAAACTGCCACCGTATCCGTTTATTCTGGAAGAGCTGGGCGACATTGTGACATCCATTAAACCGATGTTCGGCGCTTACGGAATTTACCGCGAACATCAAATTTTAATGATACTCAGAAAGAAAGAAAAATTTGATAACGATACCGGCATCTGGCTTGGTGTCGTTGACGGCGAACAATCAAGTATAAAAAAAGACATCCCGGAGCTTCGCGACCTGGAAATGTTCGGCCCCGGCCCCACCGCCTGGCAGGTTTTGGGTGAAGACATGGATAATTTCGAAGAAGTTGCCCTGCAAATTTGTGAGCTCATAAAACGAAAAGACAAAAGAATCGGACGCACCCCTAAATCCAGAGTAAAAGCGGCATCATCATCTAAGAAGAAGCCCAAAAAACAGACCAAAAGCCGAAAAAAATAGAATTATTTTGTCTTTATTGACTTGTGTAAATTATATGTAACTATAATAGCATGCTCAAGTGGATTCTTTTTGATTTGAATTCTTATTTTGCTTCATGCGAACAACAAGAGGATCCGTCTATTCGTAACAAGCCGGTCGCCGTAGCTCCGGGGAGCTTAGCGGATACGACAACTATAATTGCCGCCAGCTATGAAGCTAAAAAATACGGGGTTAAGACCGGAACAAAAGTTGGAGACGCTAAAAGAATGTGTCCGGGGCTGATTTTTAAAGCCGGGAATCATCGCCTATACACGGAATACCATCACCGCATTGTAAAAGCCGTTAATGAAGTTCTACCTGTTAAAAAAGTTTTATCCATTGATGAAATGGCTTGTGAACTGATCGGACGCGAACGCGATTTAGCCACTGCAACCGGAATCGCTCAACAGATGAAGGATCACGTGCGCGCTGTAGTCGGATCTGAAATAAAGAGCTCTGTTGGCGTGGGGCCTAATATTTTGATAGCTAAAATCGCTTCTGATATGCAGAAACCCGATGGACTGGTCATTGTCGAAACGGCAAAAATTTTTGAAAGACTGGGCCCCCTGCCTATTCAGTGTGTGCCTGGCGTAGGGCCTAAGATGCAGCAGCATTTGAATGCAAAGGGCTTTAGAACTATCGGAGATTTTATTCGTTTAGACGAACAAGAACTGAGAAAAAAATGGGGCAGCATTTGGGGGCTGCGAATTGCCAGAGAATTAAAAGGTGAAGATCTGGCTTGGCGCGCAAGTCAGCCGCAAAAATCTTACAGTCATCAGCATGTGCTGCCACCCGACTTACGGACTTCTGAGAAGGCCTTACAGGTGATTTTAAAGTTAGTTAACAAGGCTGCTATGCGATTGCGAGAAGATAAGATTAAATGCACCCAGCTTTCTTTAAAAATTAATTGCCTGGGAGATTTTAGCTTTGAAAAATCTGTTAATTTCAGCGAATCAGATGACGGTGTTTTTTTAATCAAGCAAGCCCAAAAACTTTGGGAACTCCCCGCAGGAAAGAAACCTTTCAAAGTATCTATTGGAGTCTCGGGCTTGACCGACGGCCCCAGTCAGATGTCCTTCTTTGATAACCCGAAAAGTCAGCAAATTAATCAGGCCATGGACTTGATTAATTCCCGTTACGGGCCCAATACCCTTTATGCGGCCATTACCCAAAATGTACTTTCCAGCGGGAAGACGCGCATTGCATTTAATCATATTCCTAAATTATCCGACGAATTTGATGACTGATAAGGATATCTCATCAATCATAAAAGTAAAATTTATGTGACAACAAAAAAAAGCCCGGCCATACTCTTTTTTTAACTGAAAAAGGATCAACTTATGGCTCTTGTTGTATCGAAATTCGGCGGAACTTCCATGGGAGACGCGCACTGCATGCTTCGCAGTGCGGACGTTTCACTTCAAAGAAACTCAAATATAGTTGTGGTTTCTGCAACCTCAGGAACGACAAATGATTTAATCAAGCTCGGCGAAATGGCTGAAAAGGGCCACTTAAGTGAAGTTGAAGCGTTGATCGTTAAAATCAAAAATAAACATCAGGTCATCGCAAAAGATTTGAAGTCTGATACTCAATCGCTTCAAGATTTAAGTATTCTATTATCAGAAATGGATTCGATCGCACGTGGAATTTATCTTTTGCGGGATTGTTCTCTTAAGGCAAAAGATGTTCTGATGAGTCTAGGTGAAAGAATGTCGTCCGTACTTTTTACGGTTGCAATGAGAAACGTGTACGCCCAGCAAAAACAAAAACGCGAAGTTAAATTGCTGGACGTCAGAACTGTGCTTAAAACCGATGATCAATTCGGAAAAGCCAAACCGTTGACTGAAGCCATCATCAAACTCTGCCGTGAAAATTTAAAAGATTGTATTAGCGGTCAGACAACTTATGTCACACAGGGCTTTATCGGACAAACTCTTGCCGGTGCTACAACGACCTTGGGACGCGGAGGCAGCGACTATTCCGCTGCGATTCTCGCTGAGGGTATTGGCTCAGACACTTTAGAAATCTGGACAGACGTGGCCGGCGTTGCCACAACCGACCCGCGCATTTGCCCTGATGCGGTGGTTATTGATGAAATTTCATTTAAAGAGATGTCAGAACTTGCTACTTTTGGCGCGAAGGTGCTTCACCCGGCGACACTGCTGCCCGCTATCCGAAGTCATATTCCTGTATTGGTGGCTTCCAGCTTTGAACCGGAAAAACCCGGAACTTGGGTTAAAAAAGAAGTCGGAGCATCGCCTCTGATTCGGGCTATGGCCTTGAGAAGAAAACAGACGCTATTGACCGTCAGCACTCCGGAAATGCTGCAAACTCACGGCTTCTTGTATAAAATTTTTAAAATATTTAACGATTACAAAATTTCAATCGATGCCATAACCACGTCTGAGATCAGTGTGGCCGTTACACTTGATAATATTGACACAATCAATCCGGCACTTTTAGAAGATTTATCTAAAGTAGCTGAAGTTAATGTCGAAAAAGACCTGTGCCTGGTATCGTTAATCGGAAATAATATTAACCATACTCCTGGCCTTGCGAAAAAAATCTTTGAGAATATCTCGGATATCAATGTAAGAATGATTTGTTACGGCGCCAGCAAACACAACTTTTGCTTTTTAACTCAAGAAGATAAAGGGCAAGAAACGATACAGCGGCTGCACAAACAGTTTATCAGATAAAAACTGTCCTACTTTAATGTGTAATATTTGAATGGAGAAACCACATCGCACTCTTGCAATCGCGAAGGAGCTTAACTTTAGTTTGTTAGATATTGATTATGGAAATCCATGTAAAGATCCAAATGATCCTGCAGACATTCTTTCTTTTTTGTCGTACACCACGTTCTTCTGAAAAGCCTGTTAACATTTGCACGAATCATTGCACAACTGTGATTTAATGAAAATAAAGGATCAAATCCTATTTTTTTAAGCTCTCCTTGCCCGACGATACAGCCCCGTTGCCCTTTAAACCTTTCATGTTGCCAATCGGGACTGACTTCCTTTATCCAACTTGAATACGCAGATTTTTCATCTGACCTCAAGAGTAGATGGGTAGTGGTTTTTTCTTTTATCGAACTTAATACTTTAGTCATGGCTGGCTTTCTTAGATCCACTCGCTTACCGTACTTCAAAATGGATTTATTTACTAAAAGTCCCTTTGCCGGCATCTCAGAAACTCTCAAACCTAAAATTTTTCTTTTTTCAGGTTCGACAACAATTGCAATACTAAGTGGCTTCAGCTTCGTGTGCTCGAAGGTTTCCATTTCGTCGAATTGAACGTAATTGATCCGACTGTGTTCAAATTTTTTCAAAAACTCTTCTTGGCCAAGTCGAGCTTGCTGAGCCAGGAACTTCAATTTCCTGGCTACGGTGACTTTATTTATATTTAAAATAAATGCTGATCTTCTTTGAGAAACACCCGAACATAACAACTTTCTTAAAGGTTCATTCACGCGTCTTTTGTTTTGATTGAAGCACTTGGTGCCCGTAGCCTGCGAAATTGATTTTCCGCACCCAACACAGCGCCAGCGGAGTATTCTCTTAGAGTCTGACTTTCTAAAGAAGCTTCCATTTCTTCGGCTCCGTCCGCTGTACGAACAACATTTAGATTGGATGACATTTTTATCGCAGTTCTGACTCATTGAACCACTAAAGGGCAAAAAAAGAGCCAGGCGTTTTTCCCCAGCTAGGCTCTTTACACATTAAAGTAGGACAGTTTTTATCAGATAAAAAATTAAACGGATGTTACTTCGGTAATTGATGGTGGATAAGGCTGGCGTAAAGATAATTGGAAAGCTTTGTCGGATGCCCGTCTAAAATAATATTGTGGCGCCCGCCTGTTGCCGTTTTAAAATCCATTTTAGATAGATCTAAAAATTTAATGCTGTATTTTTTCAATAACGGTTTTATACGTTCCCAATCATCTCCGTAATTCCCGGGATAAAATACAAAATAGAAGTCTGAGTTAAATTTCTCTTTTGAAATCTTCTTCATTTCTGCAACCATCATCACATAGAGTTCTAACTGTTCTTCTGAGTATTTTGTCGGGAGGGTAATAGAGTCTATAAGGCCGATTTTACTTAATACTCCGAAAATCATAGTAGTCACCGGGCGGCTGCTTTCAAAGCTGCCCACATTTATCATGCTTTGGCTTTCGGGATCGTACTGATAATTGGATTTGCCCAGCACCCAGTCTCTGTAGGTTTTGCCATAGCAATTTAAGTTACAAACAGATCTTTCGATGTGATCAAAAATGGCGGTGTAAACAACAAGGCCTTCGGTTTTGCTGATATCTCCGAAACGCTTGAAGGATTTTAAATCATCTAAAACATCATTCGCACCTGCGCCATCAATTCCAAAATTGTAAACATTAAAATTCGGCCGATATTTCGAAAAATAATAGGGAAACGTTTCATCATCCGCCACGCCGGTTCCAAAGGTAAATGAACAACCTAAAAACAAAGCGTTGCGCTTAGTTTCACCCTGCTGCGCCGGAGGGTTTTCGATGACTCTTCGTGAAAAACTGTCGATGGTATAGTTAGTTTTATAAATCGTCTGCCCTGAAATTGTTTTTCTTTCAGCTTCGACAGTTACATTAGGTTTAAAAACCAAAAACGGAGATTTAAAAAGAATTTTACTTTCTGTCAGCGCTTCCAGCTTGTCTTCACCGGATCGAAAAAATGCAGCATCGCCTTTTTTTTGATAGATTTCAAAATTCAGTGGTACATAGCCCTTCCACGGTGGATTATTTGCTAAGTAGGCAATGTAATCATTGGGCGCACTATAGGCAAATTGACTTACCCAAGTAACTATGACGATACAGAAAAGCTGGATTTTACTCACGCCTTTATTATGAGAGCTTGAGTTTCAATAAGCTAATGATTTTAATAAGAAATAGACAAAATCTCTACCTATGATAAAGTGAAATATGCCATCAGCCACTTCTCTGCGAAAAGCACCAATTAAGCAAACTCTTGTCTTAGGGGTCTTTAGTCTTGCTATGGTTGTTGCGGGCCTGCTTTGGTTAGATCGAAGTATCGCCTATTTTTTTAAAGCGCCGGAGCTTCAAAAGTTTTACGCATTTAGCCGCGAAATTACAAATGCCGGATACAGCATTCATTACTTCGTCGCTGCAGCTATCGGGTTTGTTGCTTCACGATATCTTTATACGAAAATTCATTACCTGAAATCTAACCCGCATATCAACAGGGCTCTTGGCGAATGGTCATTGTTTGTTTTCAAATGTTTAATAACCCTTGGTCTAGTTGGCCAGGTCATAAAAATTCTCTGCGGCAGACAGCGCCCACACACAACTGAAGACTTTCAGAATTTAAATTTTTCACCGGCCTCGCTGGACTCGCATTTTCATTCTTTCCCATCAGGGCACACGCAGGTTATGTTGACCATGGCGATGATTGCCACGCTGATTTGGCCGAAGTGGCGCTACTTCTGGTTCGGAATAGGTATCTTTCTGGGTTTTACAAGAGTGGTTATTCATCAACATTTTTTCAGTGACTTTGCGGGCGGAGCCTATTTAGGTGTAGCAGGAACTTTATGGATTTATTATTTTTGGCCTCCAAAATTAGATCAGCCATAATCTCGTTTCTGCTGCTATTCTTTTTTCAACAGAATGCGATGGCCCTTCATAAGCCTTTGCTGGAATACGGAATGTTTTTAGGGCATGGTGGCTTGGCCGATTATCCCGCTTCTGATGAATACCGTTACCGTACCCTGCCGTTTCCTTACCTGAATTATCACGGCGATTTTTTAAGTTCCGAAAGCGAAAACGGAACTCGCCTAAGATTTGTAAAGGATGAAAACTTTGATCTTGATTTGAGCTTTGGCGGATCGTTTCCGACCGAGACTAACAACAATACGGCTCGCGCCGGTATGCCAAGCCTTGATTGGACTTTGGAAATCGGCCCCCGGTTACTCTATTACATTTATAGAAACCCCGAAGCCGGAAATATTCGTTTGGGACTTCCTTTTCGCGCTTCTTTTGCTACTGATTTTCAAAGAAGCCGCCAAGTGGGCTACTTGTTTTCACCCACATTTCAGGTAGATAAGTATAAATTCTTAAATGAAAACTTGAATTTTTATTTGATTATCACAGGCAATTACTTCAGCGAAGGAGAAGCTGATTTCTTTTATGAAGTCGAACCCCAGTATACGACCCCGGACAGAGCCTCCTATGATGCAAAAGCCGGATGGCTGAGCTTAGATACTTCTGTTTCTTTCAAATACGAAAAAGACAAAAAGATTTTTTTGTTGGGCGCTCAATATTCTGATTTTTCAGGCTCAGCCAACCGTGGCAGCCCCCTGCATAGGACTGATTCTAGCCTTAGTTACTTTGTAGGTGTCGGGCTGCTTTTTTATGAATCAGAAGAAAAGGTCATTCACTGATATATGCAAAATTTTAATTCACAGGCCCTGGCATTGACAGCGACTCTCATTTTAACTTCCTGTAGCACAACTCAAGAAACGGTAGTCCCGCCTGCTCCGCAAATTTCGGTGCGTGCAGAGAACGAGATTCCAAAATCGGTTAACGAGCAAGTGGCCTCGCTTTTAAATGCCTCGCGAACAGAAAAGTTTTCGGACACACTGCCAATTGATGTTTATTATGCAACAAACCGGGAAACGACAACAACTCAAGATCCATGTGTTGAAGGATTTACGATCGAACGCTCCCAAAAAAGCGACTCTGATGGGATTTCTTACGGCATCTGCCGCGTGAATGTCCCAAAAATTCATGCGACAGGACAAATTGCGTTTTCAAATAATTACAGCGATGATTCTGACCGTTATTTTAAAATGCTCAGTCACAAAAAACTGGATTTTGATTCGTTCCAGCGAAACATTCATAAGTCACGGACCAGGGAAATACTGGTTTTTGTTCATGGGTTTAACGTAAAATTTGAAGAAGCAGTTTTGCGCGCCAGTCAGTTGGCTTACGACCTGAAGTTTCAAGGCACGGTTATTCTGTTTTCATGGCCGGCCGGAGGTGACAGCGGCATCCTTAGTACTCCCCTAATAGGAAAGACTTATGCGCACAACAAAGCCAATGCCGCACAATCGGTAAATGATGCCGTTGACTTTTTTGACCTGCTTTCAAGAATTGATCTAAAAACTTATGTCTATGTTCATTCAATGGGGCATCAAGTGGTTATACCTGCGCTTGTGAACCTGGCCCGAACGACTGACATTAAAATGCTGGTCGATGAACTGATTTTGAATGCTCCGGACTTTGATATAAAAGAATTTGAAAAGCTTTCGCCTGAACTACTGAAGCTGGCTCGCCATATAACTATTTATTGTTCTTATAACGACAATGCCTTACTGGCATCACAAAAATTTAACGGCGCTGCCAGAGTCGGCGCATGCGAACTTGTACCGGGTATGGACGTCATAAACGTTAGCGAAATTGATGAACCGATTTTAGGGCTGGGGCTTGGGCATAGCTATTATTCATCAAGGGCTGTGTTAACGGATGTGGCCCAAATTATTATTGGAGTTGAAGCTGAAAATCGTTTGTTCGTAAGAAAAACCGGCGGTTCGAAAATCAAAGAAAATTTTTATCTTCGGCCTTAATCGGCCCACGCGCCATCGCCGGACATGGATGCTAAATCGCTATTATCCGGCGCCACCAAACCCAGCGACTCCAGAGAATTAACGGAATCAAACTGAACTTTTGAAGTTTTCTTTTGAACTCCGAAAGGCATGTTTTTCATTAGCGTGCGATAAAGGGTGATTTCTTTTTTCATACTGGCCAGCCGTCTGGCCATTTCGATATTTTTAGTTTCGGTCATTTGAAGCTGCTGCTCCAACGGATTGATAATCGACAATTGTGTGGTGATCTTAACCTGATTCAAAAGAAACACATTTAAAGATAACTGAACAAGGATAACAATGAAGGTCGTTGCAACAAAAGATTCGATTGTGGATTTATTGCCTTCCAGCCATTCTGCCAGCTCGCGGCCGGCACCTGAATTTTTATGTGCACGTTGCCTTCCGGCTTCAGCGCCCAATTTATACTTGGTTTGCGTAAATTCATTGTTGGCTGCGACCGCAGCGGCGTCCCGTGCTTTTTCAATATTGATAAGACCAAGCCAGTCGCTTCTTTTGGACCTGATTCTATCGATTAAGGCAGGAATTTCACGTTCGCCAAGATCGTCGAAGTCGCCGGCCTTCATAATTGTGCGAAGCTGCTTCGCGTATCGCTCAAGCTCTGCCCAGATATTTTTTGAGGTTTCGCTTCCGTTCAAATAGTAATTTCGCTCAACTATTTTGAGGTTTTCAATATCCGCCAGAATTTGTTCAGCTTTTGTCCGCATTTTCCCCACCCAATAATATTCACAAGCTTATCCTGTTATTTTCGACCTCCAGATAGTAAAAGTAAAATTTATTCGGTCCAGTTTCTTAATGACGGTCAAAATTCTTTCGGCTATGTAAATCTTATGGCCGCAGGATCTCTGAATTTGTATAAAAGTTTTACTTATGCTCAACCTGAGACGTATCATTTTTCACACGACTCTGTCTTTCTTGCCAGGAGCGTGTTTGAGACAGTTCGAGATGAGAATTTAGCTTTCAATACCGTATTAGATTTGTGCGCGGGCTGCGGGATAATTGGGTTAGATTTTGCGTTTCATCTGGCTAAAGAACTCAATCAGAATGTCTCACAATTAGACTTTATTGAAGTACAAAAAGTTTACGAAAGTTTCTTAAGAAAAAATATTGAGACCTTCCATTCCCTGGTTAAGGTCCAACAACCGGCAAACCTTTTTTTTGAAAATTATGCGAATCTAAAGTTGATGCCTGAGTTTAAAGGAAAGTACGACCTTATTCTTTGTAATCCACCCTATTTTCGCATTGGCCAAGGCAAGCTTTCGCCATCTGAATTCAAAAATCGTTGCCGCTTTTATATAGACTCAGGATTCACTGAACTCATTGAATCTATACATTATTTATTAAAACCCGGAGGATCAGCTTTTCTTCTATTAGAGTCTCTCGAAGATCACAACATTGATGTTGTTTCTGAAATTAAAGAATTTAATCTTTTTGAAATCAAAAACAGAGGCCTGATCCGGGCTACCGGG
The DNA here is from genome assembly GCA_025449725.1 of Pseudobdellovibrio sp. Classification (GTDB taxonomy): domain Bacteria; phylum Bdellovibrionota; class Bdellovibrionia; order Bdellovibrionales; family Bdellovibrionaceae; genus Pseudobdellovibrio. The sequence continues at coordinate 4,213 of JANWIU010000123.1, read as the reverse complement.
TTTTACCAGCTCCTGAAATCGTAATATACACTATACGCGTAATAACATTATTTATATTCAATATCTTAATAAGGCCTTTATAGCTATAAGCCGTCTAGGACCTAACTAATAGGAGGCGCTATGAAATCCTTTATCATATTTTTTATTCTGCTTTTCAACATCACCGTCTTGGCAGCCGGCCAGCTGAATTATACAAACGCAGTTAAAATTAATGAATACAAGGGACAAACCTTCTTTTCTCTGATGGAAGACGTGATCAAGCCTCAATTGGACCAAATAGCAAAAGAGGGTTTTGATATTGCAACGGGGTCAAAACTGGTAGCCGGCCTTAAAAAGGTGGATTCGAAAGTTTCTGCTTCGGCGATCAGATCCGCAGGCAGCATTGATCAACTGAAAAATGCAGGGAACAAATTGTCATCGTTTTCTCGCAACTTAACCTTTAAACAGGTTCCGGAAGCTTTAGCACGCGAAGGTATCGGCGGCGGACGTTACGATTTGACGACTTACATTTCTTTGATCAGCCAAGGTGGCGTTGCAGTTGAAATTGACAATAACAATATCGCTTACAACGTAAATTATGGCACAGGCGAAGAAGAAAACGACGAGCGCACAGGCCGAAGCTTCGGCGAGTCCTTCAACCGCCTGGCTTTAGATGCCTCTGACAAACACTATTTAAAAACTCTTGAAGCTTATGTTAAGTCCGATGTTGAAAACTCCCGGCACTTTTACACTGCACTTCTTGAAATTCTATTAAATAACGATTCTTCACACTTCGGTTTGATCAGCCGCCCAGGCCAGACTGTGGCCACTGATTTTATTGCTGTCTACACGGCTGAACAAGACCGTCACTTAATGTCCAATCTTGAGCGTCACCCATGGGATGCATCGCTTCTAGAGGTTACTCTTCTTTCAGCTTTTCATGCAGGTCAGAAAAAAATCAAACTTATAGTCAATGGTCAATTCACAGATACGACTCTTAAGCAGGCTCCGGGCTGCAGCACAGCTGAACGCCCTCAACAACGAGCATCACTGGTAGACTACTGGCAGTTCAGCGCCAGCGATGACCCGGAAAACTGCAATAGAAGCGGTTTGAATATAACTCGCCGGGATTTCCGCAAATTAGGTGCCGTCATTACAGCTTATCAAAAGAAATCTCACCCGGAATTACTTGCAAAGGTACAGCGGCATTTCAAGACCAAAAAGAACAGTCACAATGTTTTTGCGCAGCTTTCGGATTTTCTAATTAATTTTGAAACGCCCAAACGCCTCAATCAAAACACTCTGGAATTGAGCCGTGATTTTACAAACTTTCTTATGCAGGTCAAAGCAGATGCAAACAGCTCAGACAATTTTATTATTGAACAACTTGAAACAGGCAATTTGAACGAAAGCGAAGAAGATTAGGCTTACTTTTTCTTTTGAATTTCTTTTGTAAGTTGAGAGTGTCTAGCGTCCAGCTCTGACTTTTGTTCTTGATGGGTTTTTCTCATAAAATATACAAAGCCACCGCAGCCTAAAAGAACGATGCCGCATACTAGGGCGAGCTTCGATTCTCTTCCCATTAGAAGGCCGATAACTCCGATACCCATGTATATGTACGGTCGTTGATTATAGAGCATCACTAATTGTTTCCCGAAGATTAAAATTTAGTCAACTACATCGCCTCCTATTCTCGACCAATCTGAACTTTCTGATTGAAAAATTCAGTCATTTGTTTTCTGTAAAAATCTGAAATGGAATTAACAGAGCTTTTTTCTATAGAGATAAAGGCTCACACTATATTGGCCACCGCCTAAAAATGCAGCTAAATCGGTAAGTAACTGTTAATATTTCGTAATTTTAAATATTTACTTCACCCTAAACATAAGGCTATATGAGAACCGCAGGAGAAATTTAATGAGATCATTACGCCTATTATTTTCAATAATAACAATTTTGGCATTCGTGACAACATCATATGCCGGCCCAACTACTAACTTAAAAGAGTTCCAGGGCGACAAAAAATTAACTAAAGAGCAGCAGACTCAGTTTCAGAAGCTTTTAGATGAGGGCGTAGCCAACTATGAGCAAGGCCAATTTGCTAAAGCTGAAGAAAATTTCAAAGAAATCTTGAAAATTGCTCCTGAAAAAAACTTGGCTTATTTCAATTTAGGTTTAACCAAGTACAAGCAAGGTGATTACCAAGCTGCCATCAATTACTTCGATACAGTTGTAAAGAAGCGCTCTTACTATGTTGGAGCAGCCTTTTATTACAAAGCGATTTGCCAATTGAATTTGGGCCAAAAAGAAGAGGCCTTAAAAACCGCTAAACGCTTCACACCTGCCCGTTTCTTTTATAAGCCTTCGCAAAATCTTATTAAATCTATTCAAAACGGCACCGATGAATACTTAGACAACGCTAAAGCTGCTTACGCTGATGAAAATTATGAGCTTTGCCTGCTGGAACTTGAAGAGTCTGTTTTGACAGACACAAACGGCGGGAAAGAAGTTTTAAATCAATGTAAAGCAGGAATGGCAAAAGAAGATTCAGCAACAAGCGAAACTGTTGTTGAGAAGCTTCCTAATCGTCATCGCCTATGGCTTGATGCTAAATACATGCATACCGACAATGCTTACCAGGAAGATTCCAACAAATTTGACCGTTACTTATATGAAGTTGAAGTCGGCGGCGAATACATCTGGGCTAATACTGTTGATTTCGGAATTGGCGCCAGCTATCAGGTTTCTGATGCAGTTGATCTTCCTAACTATAAAGACGAATTACTGAATGTTTATATCCCGCTTTATTACCGAGTGAGCAATCACCGTTACAACGCCCAACTTTTCTATAACCACGATAAATATAATGGCGACGACGCTTGGTCACAATCAGGCGCATTTGCAAACTACTTCTATACGACCGGAGACAATGTTTTGGGTTTCGTAGTAGCGGCTTCGCAGCGTAACTCATTGGCTACTGCATTTGATTACAAAGCCGGCCCATTTGCTTCTGTTCGCGCACTTTACACACGTTATATCAACGCTGTTACACTAAGTGCTTACGTTGGCGCCGACGAAAACCGCGCCGGCAGCCAGTCGCTTGGCACAGGACTTTTACCATTCGGCAATAGATCAACTCGTGCAGGTGCGAGCATAGCTTATGACTTTAATGAAATGGTTTCTCGCCTGACTTTAAAAGGCAGCACGGCTCAAAAGGACTACTTAGATTTGGTTTCTGCAAATGGAACTGACCGTGAGGACACGCAAAACGTAATTAGCTTAACGTACCTGCATAAGTTCAACAAAAACGTTAAAGCTTGGTTAGAACACGCCCATACTCAAAACAATTCTAACTATGACAACTTAGAAGTTATTAACAAAAACTATACCGAAAACTTGACCACATTGGGTCTATCTTTGGTAGCTTTCTAAAATAAAGGATTATGAAAATGAAAAAATCATTAATATCATTAGCTTTAATCGTCATAGCTTCAACAGCATTAGCGGTTGATGTAATGGCGCCGGCTCAAACTGAAGATCAGAAAAAAGCCGAACAAATTGTAAAAGATACTGAAGCTAAAAAGCCATCTATGGAACAAAAGCGTGCTGAACTTAAGAAAAAACACGCGATAAAAAAACAAGAAAAGGCAGCTAAAAAAGAAGCTGCTGAAAAGGCAAAAGCATCTGCTCCTAAGTCTAACGCAGAATCATCAGACAGCACCGCAGCTCAAATGGTTAAAGATATTCAAAACCAACAACAAACTGAAACAAACCGCGAAGACAAAAACAGATAATCGAAAATCTTCGATACAATCTAGCGAAACAATTTAATTGATTAAAAGGCTCGGGCTTCCTGAGCCTTTTTTTTTATTACCAGCCCATGACTGGATGGCTTTCTGAAGGCGATGCCTGAGAGGTCAGGAGAACATGGAGGCTCAGCCGAATAAAGCCAGAGCTCAGAGTCCGCGTTGCTTCATGACAAACGACATCCCTCGCTCGCTCGCCCAAACTTACATAAGGCAAAAAAAAGGCCTGGGAAACCCAAGCCTTTTTAAGATTCACAATTAATTTAGTTACAGGATTAGTGACCGCCGCGTCCGCCGCCACGACCACCGTTACCACCGTTACCACCGTTGCCACCAGTTCCGTGGTTACCGCCGCCTTGGCCTGGGTTGCTATCATCAGTATGTCCGTTGTCGTTGCCGTGGCCATTGTCATGGTCGCCGCCGTGTTC
>JANWIU010000122.1 GCA_025449725.1 Pseudobdellovibrio sp. | reverse complement strand
TCAAAATTCATCACTGAAGAAATTAATTCGTTAAAAAAGTGGTATACCGATTTCGATCACAGCAAAAACTTACCGCCTGAAGAAAAAGAAAAGATCAGAGAAGAAAGACTGCACCAGATTGCCGTCAACTTCGAAACCCAGCTGAAGCCAAACTTAAAATCCTGGTCTTACACTGCTTTTTTCAGCAAAAAATTTAACAACGCGGATCTTATCGGGTTTCATACGTATATGAAAAATCTCGATGACTTCGAAAAAGTTTATCAAAAATCCGGAGCTAACGTTCCCGATTTTCTCAAAAAATGTGAAGAGCTGAATGATGCCGATGATGCGGAAAAAGAACTTCACAAATGGGCAACTGAAAAAATTTAGGATTACTATTTCTCGACGATGACTTTTGGCGGTGGCAGCTTAACCGTTTGTTCCTTCTTTTCACCGGCTCGCTCACCTATCAAAATCGACTTAACTTTGCTGGTCAGTTCGTTTTTGATCTGCAGATACTCGGCAAACTTCTGTGAGCCTAAAAGTTTTTTGATGGCGTCGAACTCTTTAAGCGACAGCTGATTATATTCGGTCATCAGCTTGCGATAACTTTGCAATACTGCTTCCTGATTTTTTTCCTTTAGTTTTAAAATGCATTCCTGGATCTTGCGGTTCAATTCGGACTTTTTACGGTTCAGGTCTTTACTGACTTCTGTAAAAGTTTTTTCCTGTTGTGCTGTCAGTTTTAATTCGTCACTGATCTTCCAGATAAAGATATCTTCAAGCTGATTTTTTTTGATTTCGGATTCGCTCAATGCGAACGAAGGCACTGCAAAAAGGCTTGCAGCCAAAAAAAGAGTAATGATGCAGGTCATGCTTCTAGTATGCTACAGGGAGATCGTAACGGCAATAGTAAGAACCGAACCGAGGCGTCTCAGAAAGATCAACTGTTACGTCGCTGAATCCTTCCAGGTTCGTTGTCGGATAATTTCCGTCATTGTTACGTGTTAAAACGATCTTTGAATAATGACGGTCTGTTCCGAACGATACTTGTGTCGGACAAACTACATCAGAATAACAAACGCGGTTTTCGCCGGTTGTTTTCATAACTACAACTTCGCCGTTCATTTGTACGGTGATCATACTTAGATCGCCGGCATCACGTACTTGAAGTTCTTTTAACTCCGGACAGTTAAATGCGAAGTCATCGTTGTTAAGCAATTTTACTTGAGGATAGCGAATGACGTTTGCCGGAAGTGTTGAGGCAAAAGAAGAAATCGAAAACAATGTGACCATTGAAATGATAAACTGAACCATGAAACCCACCCTCTGTTCATCTAAGACCTTTAAAGGGCAACTTAAAGAAACGGTGCGGCTATGGCAATGGAATAAAATGATTGAAAATAGGAAGGATTTTAGGGGTTTAGATCATGTAAATTTTTTAGGATTTGGTAACGGACCTTCTTCTTAGAAGGCCTGGCTTGATCTCGGACATCCGTTTCCGAGTCGTGCAGGTAATGAATGGACTATAAAGACTGCGATAAAACCTGGTCTACCTCTGTAAAGGTGGCGATGTCTCTTTGGCTTAATATTTCAGAATAAAAATCGTTTTCATTCTGATAAGTCATGAGCTCGGACCAAGCAGCAGGGTTCTTTTCAGCCGCTTCAATTATGGACTGTTTGTTAATATTCTCTCTGACATACTGAGCTTGTTGGTAAAAGTTCAAACTTAGATTTAACAGGCTTAAACCAATCGTCATAGTTACGGCGGCGATGCTCAACTTCACCGCCTTCCTGGCTTTGGCTCTCCAGGCGGTCTTTTGGTCGAGAAATACCCACGTCTTTTCCCACTTGCTTACAGGTTTTACTTCCGTCTTTTCGACAGAGGCCATAATTTTATCATGTAATTTATCAAAGAACATATCGTCCATCGGCAGCTCGATTGGATCTTCGGCTTTCATCTTCCTGACTAACAATGCATCCTTCATAGAATTCGTTTCTTTCATTCTGCCTCCGCAAATTTAGCGTTCATTTCCATAAAAAACCCACCCACATCTTCAGTCCACTTTCTGAGCTCGCTTTGAGCTTCGAAGGTTTCCTTCAGTTTTAACAATGCATGCCTGTAGTTAGCCTTAGCTGTGTCGTACGGGCACTCCATAACCTCTGCAATTTCAGCAAAACTCATGTCTTCGTATACTCGTAAGACTAGAGCTGTTTTTTGCTTGAACGGCAGACGGTCAACTTCAGTTTGAATGATTTCGCTGACAGCAGCGTGAACCATTCCATTTTCTGCTGTTGCAGAAACACTTAAGTGAACATCATCGATATTTGAAAAATCATATCGGTTTTCACGCAACTTATTACGGGCGGTATTTACTGTGATTTGATATAACCAGCTTTTGAAACTAGCGCGTCCTTCGAACAAATTAAGCTTCTCATAAGCTTTGATGAAGGAATCTTGAACTACATCTTGCGCCAGATCCATGTCTTTCATAAACCTCATACTCAACCGCAGCATTCCTCTTTGATGTCGTTTCACGAGTTCTGAGAATGAAGAACGATTTCCCTTCCGTACTTCGTCGATCAGTTCTAAATCAGTTTTAAGATCTTGATCGTTTTCTCTTTTCATTAGACAGCCCCCCTGCCTTTTTCGGTTAATGTTTTTTACTTTTCTACACGGTGGGTGCGACTAGTCCCCTGCTAGTTGCATTTGATCCCCTTGATATAAGTAATAGCAATATAAGAGCCAATTCCGCAAGATCAAAATGGCCCTAAATGTATGATTTTATTGGGTTTTTTAAAATTTCCCTAATGGTGACTATTAGACTTACTTATGTTGAACGTCTAATTCAGAAGTCCAATAAAAGGCTAAGTCATCGCAAACATTCTGAATTTTGTTACCGATCAATATTGAATTATCTGAAAACTCAAGCCCGACGATCGGGCTCCCCCCGTCGGGGTCATTTTGCACATAGACTATTTTGCTTTTAACCAGAATCTCAGCACGACGGTAGATTTTAAAGTACAGATTAATCGTCTGATTCTTTTGATACCGTGGCAAATCCGCACGAACGAATAAACGCATTCCTGTGCGAGACATATCTAATATAGTAGCGGGAGACTTTAAATCAACCGGCGCATCCACCGCATTCACTTTAGCAACTTGCGCCCAGTGTTCCGGAATCAAATAGCGCGGCTTCTTTCTTCTTACCAGCTCAAACATGTGTTCGAAGTTTTCAAAAAAATATTCTTGATTGCCTTTTCTGACAGTGGTCTTCAGGAAGAATAATTTACGGTCGATGATAATTTTAAACGTCACTACGTTATTTTTATCAAAATTTAATTTTTTGTTTTCAACGTAGAACTGCTTGCGGGCCGTGTTTTTAAAGAGTGTTGTCTTCACTATTTTTTCACTATCTTGCTCTTTAAGATGAATCTCAATACGGCCTCTAGCTATCCGACTTAGAATTTGATAAGTTTCATTTCTATCGACGGCGGCTAAATTATTGTCCATCACTTAGGCCGCCACTGTGACCTTGTTGCGCCCGGACTGCTTACTTTGATAAAGGGCCTGATCGGCACGGTTGTAGATTTTCTCCCAATTATCGTTTTGGATAATCGAAGAGACTCCTATAGAAATAGTTACTTTAATTTTTTTACCTTCAAAGACGAACGAATGCGCCTCTACAGTAGAGCGGATCCGTTCGGCCACCTCTTGCGCGGTCTTCAAGGTTGTGGCCTGAAGAATAATAACAAACTCTTCACCACCGAAGCGCGCAAAGTAATCGTTCGCACGAACAAGCTTAGCCTGCATTAGCTGACCGAGCTCTTTAAGAATATAGTCGCCACCAGGATGCCCCATGGTATCGTTAACTTTTTTAAAATGATCGATATCAAATGTAATTACTGAAAGCGGCTCATTCAGTACTTCAGCCCGCTTAACGGCTTCAGGGCCTTTTTCTAAAAGCGCACCTTTACTGAATGCGCCGGTTAAAGCGTCTTTCTGTGCCTTTTCAAAAACCTGCTGGTTCGTAATGGATTCCAAATTTCCTTTTTCAAGGAACTTAAGAATGATATTTCCGATTTTGATTTGATCGTTATTGAAAAGCTTTCGCTTCGTCATCTGCGGCAGCACCGCACCATTAACGATGGTTTTATTAGTAGAACCTAAATCAATGATAAAAATGTCGTTAGAACCGACTTCGAACTTTGCATGCGAGCGGCTCAAAGAAGAGTCCGAAATGTAGACTTCCGCTTCAACAGAGCGGCCAATAGTCATGTCATTTTTAGTAATAAGCCACTGTTTTCCGACATAACCGACAGGTCCAACCAAAACAATCACCGCCGGAGGCGCGTCGTCCGCGGCCTTCAGCTTTCCTTTGAAAGTTTCAGTCGAAATAATACTGGTTTTGTCAGAAACTTCAGACATCTAAAGTAAACTCTCCTACTTGAGTATTATGAACGAAATGTAAAGGTCGTTCAAGTTCTCTATGCAACTGCAACGTCTTCCTCGATTCGATGAAAACCCTTCCACTCTTTTAACCTACCCCTAGGTCGAGTGTCTTGATCCGCGTAGTCCAGCAAAACATAGGTTAACTTTGTTATTTTTCCCAGAGATCCGACGTCTAAAGATGTCAGCTCGGTCCAAGTGCCTGTATTAAAATACTCTTTTTGCGCACTCCATTGGCGGTACTCATAAACATGAGTGTGCCCGAATATGACGGTGTGCACCCTCGAATCAACAAGAATTTTTTTAGCCGCAGTACTTAAATCAGGATACACCGCATTTTCAAAAAAGATTTTAAACAATTTTTTAAAACTCCAACGGAACTTGGCCTCTGTATTAAAAATACTTTTGTAAACATATTTGGCCAGCGAACCCATGGCGCGAATAAAAAGCACCGGCTCATTAATGAATGTCCAGCCCACTAGCTTTCCAAACGGTCTGACCTTATCAACATGCGGATATTTTTCTTTGACCTTCAAAACGAGTTCCACAAAAAAATGTGATCCCCACGGCAAATTCAATATCGGCTCAGGAAGCCCTTGTTTAAGAAAGAATTTCTTGGGGTCTACGCGGTTTGCAGCTTCATGCATATGACCGTGTTCGACGTGGACTCCGTCAAAGAAGTAAATAATATTTTTATACTGCAGCGGATATCCCACGACTTGATCTAAGTGATCGCGACAAGCCTGAAACATCATGGCCTGATCGTGATTTCCGATTACATAGGTGATTTTTCGGTTAGGATGAGCTAAAAAATCGCCCATCGCTTTGAATACAGGAATATGCCCTTTAATAACCGACTTTAACATTTCAAGAGCGATGGATTCAGTAACAACTGTTAAAAAATGTCCACGGTAATCAACTGAAATAAAATTAAGGAAGTCGCCGTTAACAATTATTTCAACACTGTAGTCACGGTAGGCGCCTGTGGAATAATACTGAATGAACTCCACCAGCTTTTCTGCATAGTAAAATTCCTCTAATGAATTCAAACTGCCGTCATCTAATTGCCGGCCTTTTCCCAAATGCAAATCACTGAGAACAAGCTTGATTTTTTTAGTAGCCGGCGAGGGTGGGATGAGTTCAGACATAGGCCTTACTCAGCTTTTTTCATCGGTACTTTATTTTCTTCCTGGAGTTCCAAGTTCGCCATAGCAAGACGTAAAGCCCGTGTTGTTCGTTTAAATGACTCTTGGTTAGTTTCAATTAATTTATTAAGCTCGACGCACTTCTGACGGTAGCTTTCAACTTCCATCTGCAGTACATCCATTTTTCTTCGCAGGTCGAGAATTTGCTCGTCCTTATTTTTAACAACCGCGTTCTTCTCGGCACGGATCAGCTCCAGCCTGTTTTCAAGCTCACGCTCGCGCACACGGATCTTCTTCATGTCAAACTTAAGACGTGACTCAAGTTCATCAGACTTCATTGAAGACTTTTGTAGTTCACCGTCTTTTTTACTTAAATGATTCTTAAGAAGAACGATTTCATTCTTAAAAGACTCTTCCAAATTGTCTCGGTCGTTCTTATATTCGCTTAACTGAGACGATAAAAGATCTGAACGTTCTTTAATAATTTCTGAAGCCGACATCAGCTCTTCGTTTTGTAAACGCAGCTTTTCGTTTTCAGATTCAAGTTCCAAAATTTTCTCTTGCGCGATTCTTAAGTTATCCGCCTGAGCCAGATTTGACTCCGCAGAACCTGAAGATCCCCAAACTGCATAACCTGACGTTGCAGGACGATTTTGTCCCACGCTGACTTTTACGCGATCTTCATAGTTTTCATCAGTATTTCTAACTTGGTAACCGGCAACTGCCACCGTTTTTTCACCATCACCGAAATTGTCTTCAGGACGGCTTGGAATTTCCAGCTTGAAGCCATCATTCTTAGGTTCAATTCGTTTAGTGACCATGCTGTCCGAAGCTGCAAACATTTCTGTTCGGTCATTTTCATTCAGATTCTTGGCTGTCAATCCGCCTATAACCGAAGGAATATTCGGCAGTTCAGCTTCATCCAGCTTAATAGCTTGCGTTTTATCACTGATCTTTTGCGTTTTGTCTTCACGGACAAGGGACAGGCTTGTTAAATTTGTTTTGTCGGCGTTCTTGGCTTTATCAGTCGCCAGTACATCAGCCGTTTTCTGTTGTGGATTTAAAAAGGCTTGAATAGTGGCTTCATCGAGTTCTTCACCCGTGTCGATCTCAGTCTTTTCACTTTCATATCCGCCCTGCACGTCATCTTCCGAAGACGCAATTTCAGTAGCCTGATTATCAGCATCATCTTCTCCTACATCTTGTAGTAAAGATTCAATCAGCTCTTCTGCAGGAGTTTTCTTTTTAAAGCCACTCATATAGTTAAATATCGGATTTGAGGCCCAAATACTTAATAGAAATGCCGAGTATTTTTAAATATTTAACTGAGGATCCGACTCAAACTAAAGTCCAGCATGGACCCCCTAACCAGTCCAGCAAAAGAGGCCCGAAGAGGCCTCAGTTAATCATACTTTTGAGCTGGTGCAGCTGGGATTCAAAACCCGGCTTATCGACTTTAACTAAGGCTTTCATACTAAAGTCTTGAATAGTTTGGCTTGATAAAACCGTTCCTGCCAAAGCGGCCTGTTTCAGATCGGTCCAGGTCGGTACCTCAGATGACGCAGTTCTTGAAGCCAACGAGCCGAAGAATCCACCCGCAAAGCTATCGCCGGCACCGGTCGGATCCACAACATTTTCAACAGGCAATGCCGGAATCTGATAGAAACCGTGATTTTTAGAATAAACAGTTGCGCCGTACTCACCTTTTTTAACAACGACATATTTCGGACCTAGCTCAGAAACATTTTTAACTGCACGAACTCCGTTGTCTGTTTGAGTTAACATTTTTGCTTCGGCTTCGTTCATGAAAACGATGTCGACTTTTTTAAGAACTTTAAGAAGTTCTTCCTGCTTGGAGTTGATCCAGAAATTCATTGAATCCATACCCACAAACAATGGCTTTTTAACTTGTGATAAAACTTCCAACTGTAATGTGGGGTCGATGTTAGCCAAAAACACGTATGACGAATCCTGATAATGATTCGGCAACCGAGGATTAAAATGTGCAAACACATTGAGTTCGGTTTTTAAAGTCACAGCTTCATTCAAATTGTGCTCGTAAGTTCCTTCCCAGTGAAAGGTTTTTCCCGGAACAGTTTGCAAGCCATCCAAACACACTTTGCGGTTCAACAAAATTTCTTTGTCTTGTGGTTGATAGTCTTCACCCACAACACCAACTACCCGTACCGGCGCAAACAAGCTTGCCGCAAGTGAAAAATAATTTGCTGAGCCTCCAAGAGATTTTTCAGCTTTTCCTGACGGTGTCTTTACTGAATCATAGGCCAGGCTGCCCACTACTAAAACTTCGCGCATTGTTTCCTCCGATTTTAGAATTAGAAATATCCATTGTCTCCGGCCGGTTCACTTTTGTTGTCAGTTGCCCGCAAGCGGCGTAAATATCACGCCCCATGGTTCGTCTCAACAACACTTGCGCACCCAATCGCATACACTCAGTATGGAAGGCCTGCACAGTCTCGTCGCTTGGTCTTTCAAAACCTGAACCCGGATGTTCATTAAATGGAATTAAATTAATTTTACATGGAACATCTCTTAAAAGCTTCACCAGCTGTTTTGCGTGATCAAGCTGATCTGTAACGCCTTTAAGAAGCACGTATTCCATTGTGATTTTATCGCCGGTGGCCCGGTAATAGCTTTTGCACTCTTCCAGCAAATCAGCCAACGGATACTTTTTGTTGATCGGCATCACAAGAGAGCGGACTTCGTCATTGTACCCGTTAAGGCTGACCGCAAGTCTGACCTTAGCATCAGCTACGCGCCACATTTCAGGAATAAGGCCTGAAGTGGATACCGTGATCTTCTTACGGGATAAATTAACACCCCAAGGAGAGTGAATAACATCAATCGCTCCGAATACAGCTTCACAGTTATCCAGCGGTTCGCCCATTCCCATAAAGACAATGTTAGACAATTTCAGCCCTGATTTATTTAGTATGTCCTGCACTTGCATAAACTGTCCGACGATTTCGTAAGTGTCTAATCTGCGTTTCAGTTTTTGCTTTCCTGTGAAACAAAACTGGCAGGCCATATTACAGCCGATTTCCGAAGACACACAAAGTGTTAAGCGGTCATCAGACGGTATAACAACCGCTTCGATGGAGTTCCCATCACGGACATCGAATAAAAACTTCTGAGTTCCATCGACGCTGACCAAATGCTTCACAATCGGAGGCAGGTTAAAGGTAATTAAATTTTTTAATTCCGCTCTTAAATCTTTCGACAGATTCAGCATCTGATCAAAATCCGTTACTCGTTGCTCATAAACCCATTTAAAAATCTGCTGAGCGCGGAATTTTTCTTTTCCGTATTGCTTAAGGAATTTTTCAAGGCCTTCAAGCGTGAAGGAATAAAAATTAAGTGGTTGCGGCATCCCCGGTTCAAGGTTTTGCATCTTTGGCTCCTTTGTGGCTAAACTCTGGTGAGTTTGCAGCCATCTCTGCTTATTACAGCAGTTGGGTTTATTCCCTTTTATTATGAGCTGACGTTATAAGAAAGGTCCGCTCGAAAGTAAAGGAGTCTTTCGTTTCTGTTTAAGTGCGCGGATTTTTTGTAAAAACTGCCTTTTTAAGACGGTAAAAAGCGCTTTATTTTGCGTAGACGTCAGGGACTGAACAGCGCGCCGTTGACTAAGTATTTTCACGGCGTGGTACTTCTTTTGATGCCAATCCGTCCTCTGTATCTCAGACGGGAAAAACGTCTGACATACACAGGGAATTTTTGCGTCACGTTTGCCTCTGTCTTAAATATTACTGACCGAGATTTTGGATGGAATCAATCAATTCGTCATAGCTGCATGGTACGCAACCGACTTTTGCTACAACTACACCGGCAGCAAAGTTTGCAATCATGCAGGCTTCACCTAGCGGCAATCCGGCAGCTACACCCAGGGCTAAGGCGGCGATAACCGTGTCTCCTGCACCTGTCACGTCGAATACTTTTTTTGCAAATGTCGGAACCTGAGTTACATCATTTTGCGAAAAAATCGTCATCCCGTCTTTACCCTGAGTCAGCACCACTTGTTTTGCGCCGGTCATTTTTTGTAAAGTGCGGCCAACTTGCAAAACGCGCTCGGACGGATCTTCGATGTGATCTTCGTGAATCTGGGTCAGTGCCAAGGCCTCATTGTAATTTGGCTTTATTAAATCAACACCTTTGTAAAAATTTGCAATTTTAGTCTGGTGAGGGTCCACCATTACAAATTTTTTGTATTTTTGCGCCAAGCCCAGAATTTTTTCTACAAGGGACTGTGAAAGTAAACCTTTTGCGTAGTCTTCCAACACCACGATGTCCACATCTTCCAGGTTTTTTTCAAGCACGGCTAACAACTTAGCTTCGCTTTCTACAGAAAGGCTGCGGCGCACTTCGTGATCGACCCGAACCAGGTGATGCTGCCCGGTCATGACACGTGTTTTACGGGTCGTAGGGCGCTGAAAATCTTTAACTAAGTACTCATAGCTGACACCCGAACTTTGCAAAAGATTCTGCAAAATTTCGGCGCCTGTGTCGGAGCCGATAACGGAAATCAGTTTTACATGGCCACCCATACTCACAACATTTTGGGCCACATTGGCCGCAAGACCCAAACGCTTGTCTTCGCCTTCAACTTCTAAAACCGGAACAGGCGCTTCAGGACTGATACGCTTTACAGCTCCAATAATGTACTCATCAACACCAACATCACCGACCACAAGGACTTTTTTTCCTTTGAACAGAGTAACTTTTTCAGTAAGTGACTGACGGACCTGTGAATCCACCTTCAGTGCCTGAATGACGTTTGACATGAGAACATCTCCTATAGGATGGTCACTATATGCGAAATCTGTCGCAATATCAAAACCTCATTTATTTGCCCAATTACGTCTCTAAAAACCAAAAGAATGAGATTTTAAAGTATTTAAGTACTCTTTATCCGATATGGGAAATGCGCTTTTCCAATTCCAACCCTCCACCGGCAGGTGAACCGAACCGCCAGCTTTTACGCCCCGTTTATTGGCTCGGTAATTGGCAGTTTGCCTGTTTGAATTACTACCATCCGCCACAAGGACTGCAAAACCGTTGCGTGCTTGGAGAAGAGTACCCGAATGTTTTAGCGCGAATGGTTTACGAAATCGAACAAATGGTACATCAGAAATTTTCACCGAAAGATATTCCGGACCGCTGGCATTTGAATACCTGTTTAATCAATTACTACGGCAATAAAAACGTAAATGGCGAAATGGTTGATTGTGCCCGGGTTGGCGAACACAAAGATTTTGAACCGGGCCCCGTTGCGTCGATTTCATTCGGAGAAAGGGCCCTGTTTCAATTTGTAAAAAGCGCAGGGAAATCTCAAAAAAGCGAAGTGATTTTACAACAATGGTTAGATGACTGCTCTTTGCAAATCTTCGGCGGAGATAAATTTAAAAAGCAGCTCTTTCACCGTGTACAAAGAGTTGAAGAGAAAGGTGGAGTGTTTGAAAATTTAAACACTGAAGACTTTCAAACCCGAAGAATTAATTTTACCTTCCGCTTCGTTCCGGACGAACATATTAAACCGTTTAGAAAATTGCCGGAAAATTTACGCGCGGATTTAGGCAGTTATGTCGAGGCGCTTGCAACTAAATCGGACTACTGGCGAAGCCAAATTTAGATCATAACTCCAAACCTTCTTTGATCAAATTAACAATGTAATCCCATTGGTAAACTGATGCTAACCCACAGTGAGTAGACTTCTCAAGCCGGCGGAATTTGAGTGACGAAAAATCTCCGGGTTGAACCCCTTTGAAAAGTCTTTCTGAGTTAAATTCATGCGGCACTAAAGGGTCTTTTGGTGTTGCGTAAATCATGACCGGGGTTTTTACACCTTGATAAAGCGGCCAAAAATTATTGAGTTCGAACAGTGAATG
>JANWIU010000121.1 GCA_025449725.1 Pseudobdellovibrio sp. | reverse complement strand
GTTGCATAATTTTGCCTACCGCTTCATGAGGAATACCATTACCACTGTCAGTTACTGTTATTTCGTATTCAGTATCGATAGCTTCAACCTTGATGTGAATCCATTTTTTCGGCAGGTCTTTAAGGGCATCAAAGGAATTATTCAGTAGATTCATCAACAACTGAGATATCTGCGAAGCTCTGCATTCAACTTCAAAATAATTTTCACAGGTTACCTCAAGTTCAATACCGCAGTCTCTGAACCGCGCTGAACATAGCTCCAACGTATCAGTGATGACATCAAATAGATTAACCGTCAGAACAGGGTCCTTTTCTGCAGTTCGAGAATACAGTTTTAAACTCTTAATGATTTTCGCAATCCGATCAACGGTTTCTTCAATTTTTTCAAAATCTTTTACATGGGATTTATTAATCTGTTCAGTTGCAACACGATTCTTCAGAAGGTGTGTCTTTCCTAAGATTATCGATAGCGGATTATTAATTTCGTGAGCAATTCCGCCGGCCATTTCGCCCAACGCAGACAAGCGACATGAATCACTTAGCTTCGCTTCTAAGTAGCGGCGGTTGCTATCAAGCGCGCGTACCTCGGTAACGTCATTAAAGCTGGTGACGACATGTGACGGTTTTTCCGAAGGTCCATTCAAAAACAAAGGAACAGAAGTGATATTAAGCCAACGAAGATCAGTCGGAGTCTTATATATTCCCAAAATTACATCTTTTTGGCTTTGGCCGGTGCGGATACATTTTGCGGTCGGCAGTTCACTTTGCGGAAACTTCTGGCCGTTTTCTGTAATGTTCTTCCATCCCGGATCTCCGGTTGCGCGGCCTACCAAAAGAGATTCATCTTCTAACCCTAAAATTTTAGTTGCAGCCGCATTGCATTCTAAGACTTTCCCGTTTTTATCAAACAGCATTATGCCCTCTGACAAATTTTCAATAATTGCACGCTTGTATTTGGCACGGGTGTTAAGCTCATTTAATTGTTCGTTTTGAATTCGCGTTTGCAGTAATCGCGTTATCTGATTTGAAAGAGCCACTAAAGCTTTTAACTGGGCCGGCTTTAAGTTTCTTTCAACTTTATCAGCAACGCAAACGCTGCCGATCGGAAGTCCTTCAGGTGATAAAAGCGGAACTCCTGCATAAAAGCGAACTCCTCCTTCCGTTACTAACGGGCAATCACAAAAGCGTTCGTCATTAAGTGCATTTGTCACAACTAACGCTTCTGTTTCTAAAATAGTGTGGCTGCAAATCGAAACATCTCTGGAAGTTTCATTAACTTCGATGCCGATTTTTGATTTGAACCACTGACGGTCGTCATCGATAAGAGTAATGGCAGAAATCGGCGTTTCACAAATTTGAGACGCGATTAATGTAATTTCATCAAACTCAGTTTCAGGAATCGTATCTAATATTTTCAGCGCTTTAAGAGCCTGCAATCGTTGCTCTTCTTTTGGATGCTTCTTCGCAGTTTTCATAAACTACTTATCGGTTTTTCTTCGAAAAAATCGCTAGACGTTTGTCTTTTTAGTAATTAATTTTTTATTTAAAAAAGTTGTTAAAATCTAATCAAGTTTTTTAAGCAATTCAGGCTTAGGAACAAGGTAAAATAGCCGCGCAGGATTTTTCATTACTCCTGCGAATTGTTCTGCTGCAGGACCGCCGCCGGCGTACAAATCAAGACGGCCTGGACCTCGAATGGCGCCACCGGTGTCTTGATCTAAAACGAAACGCGCAGACTTCTTCCATTCCACCGGCTCTACCGCCTGTGGACTGTCAAAAACTGGTTTTTCAAATTCTAAAAAAGCTAAAGCACCTTTAGGGAACAAACTGTTATCTGTCGCCACCGTTCGGCCGTCGACAACTTCGGTTCCTAAAAATGCAATTGGCTTACTATCGATTTTTTGAAAGAAAACATAGCTCGGATTTTTATTTAAAACTTTTTGCATCTCTTTTTTAGAAAGAGAGCGCAAATAAGTTTGAAGAGACTGCATCGACATCTTTTCTTTTGGAATTTTATCCAGCAGTAAGCTGCCAATGGCAACATAAGGATGCCCATTTTGATTTGCATAACCGACGGTAAATCGGCTGCCATCTTCCATTTCAATTATTCCGGATCCTTGTATTTGCAAAAAAAATGAATCCACAGGGTCTACATATGCAATGACTAAATCTTTTTGCTTTTTGAAAACTTCTTTTTCATCAATATCTTCTCGCTTGAAATAAGGAACAATCCTGGAAGGTCTGCTCTTCTCTTCGACTAATCGGGCTTTTATCAGGCTGCGACTGCTTCTTTGTTCTAAAATTTGCTCTTTAAAAACCTTCCATTTCGGAAACGAATCTACAAATTCATCCACATCTATTACCAGAATATCTTTTGGCGTTGAATAAAGCGGTTGCCACATTTTTTTTGTTTTCTTTTTCGAACCCTTCAATAGTGGGGAATAGTAAGATGTGGCTTTGATTTCTGACCACGAATCTAGACCGTAAACTTCATAAAAATCAAAATTTTCGTTTACGGATTTATAAAAACTTTCTTTATCGGCGGTGTTCTTACATAAATATCTTAAAGCAGAAATATACTTCTTTTTGTCGATTCGCTGCTGACCAAATATCAAATCACCACGCTGTGACTTTTCTAAAAAATCTGCATTTGCCTGAATACCCTGAATGAGTCCCTCAAATTCCAGATCATCACTGACTACCGGTGCAGAAGAAGTCTTTCGCATAGCCTCTGACCGGTCTTTTACAGGTGCGCGGGCACAGCCCCAAATCAACAACAAAACAAGAATGGCAATAAAATTGTACTTCATATTATTTCACACCGTTAATAATGTTCAGAGCTTTTTCAACTTCATGATCATGGTTAAACCCGTGAAGAGACAACCTGATTCCCGGGCCGCGTAGAGCATAACTTATTTTTGCTTCTTTCAATGCTGCAGCTAAAGCTGAATTCTTTTTTTCACTGCCGCCTGAAAAATTAATAATAGGACCATCCTGCGGGTCAAAGGTTTCATAGGATAAATCGCTTAAACCAGAGCGAAACTTATTCGTTAAGCGGCACGATTCGTTAAAAATGTTTTGTATTCCGACTGAGGTAAAAAGTTTTAAAGTTTCGCTCATGGCGATGATTTCAACCATGGCTTTTGATCCGGGTTCATAGCGCTGAGCAGATTTAACGGTGCTGCTTGAGAAACTTTTAGGGGTTTCAGGCGTTCCATAAGTCATGGCGCCGTACTCTAGCGGCGCCATCTGCTCCATGCGTTCTGCTTTAATACACATAAATGCAGCACCAAAGCCAGAACACATCCATTTGTGGCTGCCGCTGCAGACAATATCGAATCCCGATTCTTGAAAATTAAACGGTCTAACACCGATCCCTTGAATTAAATCGGCAACAAGCCAAATATCGCGGCCCTTTAAAGCATCTGAAAGCTGTTTTAAGTCAGTAACAGCGCCGGCTTGATATTGAACCCAGGAAACCGCAATTATTTTTGTTTTATCATTTACCCGGTCTAACAATGACTGCACAGGAGTTAAGTAGCCTGCCGACGGAACTTGAATCAAATGTGCGCCGGATTTTTCCGCAGCGATTCTCCACGGATAAAAATTAGAAGGATATTCCTGATCCCACGTTAAAATTTCATCTCCGGCTTTAAGCGGGATTGACAATGCCGCTTGCGACAGAGCTGAAGCCGTTGTTTGAAAGAACGCGAGTTCTTGTATTTTACATCCGGTAAATGCCGCCAAATCACGGCGAGTTACTTCAACAGTTGCCCATCCTTCAGGAGCACAAAAAGCCGCTTCAGTGTGAAACCTATCGAACCATTCTCTTGCTTTATCCACATACACCGCGGGTACAGGCGCCATGCCGGAATTATTAAAATGAATATGAGAGGAATTTTTATTAAATTGGTTTTTAAACTCAGAGAGAAGCATAGGGACTAGAATGGCGTAGTTTGAGCAAATCATCAATTGACTTGACTCAACCGGCCAATCAAAAATATTGATGAATGCTTTCATCATTTAAAAACCGCTCCCATGAATCATTTGAGCGCAAAGAAAAATTAGTCGTAGGATCAGACCGAAAGTTCGGTTTTACTTTTGCCGCAGTTTTTTTCTTGCTTTCTATTTCTTCCCTTCTGATTCCCATCTACGTGCGCGGACTTTTAGTTTTAGCCTGTTTAGTAACAACTGCCGTTGCCTTAATGGAGCCCTATCGGCTTCATTCAGCCAATGTTCAGTGGATGAAGTTCGGCATGCTTTTAAGCAAAGTTGTTTCACCGGTTATTCTCGCAATTTTATTTTATGTTGTGTTTTTGCCCGTCGGATTATTTTTGCGGCTCATAAAAAAAGATATTTTAAATTTAAAAATACAGCCTCAATCCGAATCCTATTGGATTGATTCAACACTTTCTCCACCGTCATCAATGAAAGATCAATTTTAGAGGTAAGCATGGAATTTTTAAAAGAATTTGGCCGGTTCATGATGGTTCGTAAAAAGTATTGGCTTGCCCCAATACTTCTTGCCATGCTGCTAATCGGATTTTTGATCGTGTTTTCAAAAGGTTCTGCAACAGCTCCATTTATTTATTCGATTTTCTAATGAAGATTCTGGGTATCGCTTCTTATTATCATGACAGCAGTGCCAGTTTGATCGTCGATGGTCAAATTGTTGCTGCTTGCCAGGAAGAACGGCTGACCCGAATCAAACATGACTCCGGCTTTCCGGTAAAGAGTATAAAATACTGCTTGCAGCAGGGCGGTCTTAAACCTGCTGATATCGATGAAATTGTTTTTTACGAAAAACCTTTTTTAAAATTTGAAAGACTTCTAGAAACCTATTTGGCTTTTACTCCCAAAGGTTTTTTTTCATTTGCTAAAGCCATGCCGCTTTGGCTTAACGAAAAATTATTTCAGAAAAAACTTTTAGGCGATGAGCTTAAAGATCTGGGTTTCACAAAAGAGCAAACTCAAAGAATTTTGTTTTCAACGCATCATCTCAGTCACGCCGCCAGTGCGTTCTTCCCGTCACCTTTCGAAGAAGCACATGTATTAACATTGGATGGCGTTGGTGAATGGGACACAACTGCAATTTACTTTGGTAAAGGCAATGAACTGACTAAGCTGAACGAAATGGGCTTTCCGCACAGTCTCGGACTATTGTATTCTGCCTTTACTTACTATTGCGGTTTTAAAGTCAATTCCGGCGAATACAAACTGATGGGGCTTGCGCCTTACGGCCGCCCACTTTACGCCGAACTTATAAGGACCCATTTGATTGATATTAAACCGGATGGCAGCTTCAGACTGAACATGGAGTATTTTGACTTCGCTACAGGCCTGACGATGACCAACAAAAAATTCGATCTGCTTTTTAACAAAAAGCTGCGTTCTCCGGACGATCCTCTTGAACAAGTTCACATGGATATTGCCTCATCTGTTCAGTGTGTGTTGGAAGACATTGTTTTAAAAATTTGTTTTCACCTTAAGAAAAAATACAATGCAAAGAACCTTTGTTTAGCAGGCGGAGTCGCCCTTAATTGCGTTGCTAACGGTAAAATCGAAAAACTTGGATTATTTGAAAACATCTGGATTCAGCCCGCAGCCGGAGACGCCGGTGGCTCTTTAGGAGCTGCGCTGGCAGCTCATTATATGCATTTGAAAAACAAACGTGAAGTAAAGTTTCCGGACGCCATGCAAGGGGCCTACTTGGGGCCCGGGTATTCTGATTTACAAATCGAAACCTTATTAAATTTAAAAGGCGCCGTTTACACCAAAATGGAAGACAGCCAGCTTTTGGATTTTACAAGTCTCGCTATTCAAAATGACGGCGTTATCGGCTGGTTTCAGGGCCGAATGGAATTCGGGCCGCGTTCCCTCGGTAACCGTTCTATTCTGGCCGATGCCAGAAGCGAAAAAATGCAAAAAGTTTTGAATTTAAAAACTAAATTCAGGGAATCCTTCCGGCCGTTTGCGCCGGTTGTGTTAGAAGAAAAAGTAAATGAGTGGTTTAATTTTGATAAACCATCACCATATATGCTGATGGTGGCTCCTGTTCAGAAAAACAAACGTACTGAAAACAAAACTAAAGAACTGACCGGTCTTTTAAAGTTAAATGAAGTGCGCTCGTCTATTCCGGCCGTTACTCATATTGACTATTCGGCGCGGATTCAAACGGTGAACAAAACTACAAATCCGAAGCTTTATGCATTAATTGAAAAATTTGAATCCGCAACGGGAGTACCGGTATTGATTAATACCAGCTTCAATATCCGAAGCGAACCCATTGTTTGTTCGCCGGAAGATGCATATCGCTGCTTCATGGGCTGCAATATGGATATTCTGGTTCTGGAAAACTTTGTGCTATTAAAAGAAGAACAACCGGAAAAAAATAAAAAAGATTACCGCCATCTTTTTGAAAAGGATTAATAT
>JANWIU010000120.1 GCA_025449725.1 Pseudobdellovibrio sp. | reverse complement strand
TAAGGAACTTATAGATGAAGCAGACAAAATTTCAACTTAAAAACAAACTTAAAGTATTACTGATTGAAAGTAAAAAATCTCCGGTTGTTAGCGTTCAGATGTGGGTTAAGACCGGCAGCGCCGACGAAAAAAAGGGCGAAGAGGGCATCAGTCACTTTATCGAACATCTTGTTTTTAAAGGAACCGAAAAGTTTCGCGTGGGTGAAATCGCTAATACCGTAGAAGCTTCAGGCGGTGAGTTAAACGCTTACACTTCTTTTGATCAAACGGTTTTCTATGTGACGATTTCAAAATCTTTTTCAGATGTAGCTTTGAATGTTATCAGCCAAATGATGGGTTATCCTACATTTCAACCCGAAGAAGTCGACAGTGAACGCGAAGTTGTGTGTGAAGAAATAAAAATGGGCCAGGATTCACCGAACCGCAGATCTTCTCAGCTTTTGTTTTCAACGGTTTATAAAAAACACTCTTACGGAAAACCTGTTATTGGCTACGAGAAAAATGTGAGAGGCTGGTCGACTAAAAAAATCGTCGATTTTTATAAATCACGCTATGTGCCGGCCAACATGTTTTTGGTCGTTAGCGGGGATTTTGAATCAGCAGATATGAAGAAGAAGGTTGATCAATATTTCTCGGGCTTTAAAAATTATCCTTTGAGAAAAGTAAAGCGGGTTAAAGAGCCGCAACAGAAGAAATTTCAATATAAAGTTCAAAAATATAAAATCCAGGATCAGCATTTACACTTTTCATTTCGTGCTCCGAACGTTCGCCATAAAGATGTGCCGGCACTCGATGTGCTGGCGATGATTCTGGGACAAGGGGACAGTTCGCGTTTGGTTAAAAAGCTTCGTCTCGAAAGCGCGACAGCCAATTCGGTCTCTGCCTTTTCATACAGTCCGCAGGATGACGGAATCTTTGCGATATCCGCCCACTTTCAAGGGGACAAATTTAATGATGTGGTGACCGGCTGTCTTCAGCAAATCCAGCTAATTAAAAATACTGCGCCTGAATGGTCTGAAATTAAAAGAGCTCTTGTCGGTATTTCTTCTGAACAGTTTTATTCTGTTGAAACTGTAGATGGACTTGCCAACAAGGCCGGCAGCCAGGAATTTTATTTTAACGATCAAAATGCGCAGACAAAGTATCTGGCCGCTATCAATAAGGTAACTCCTGAAGATGTGACCAAAGTTGCTAAAAAATATTTAAAGCTTGAACATCTAAGTGTTTCTTATCTTGGAGATGTGGCAGAAAAAGAAAGCTCTAAAATGGTTTCCGGAATTAAAGATATCTGGAAGAAAACGATGGACGTGAAACCGTTAGTTATTAAGAAAGCTAAAGCCAAAAAACCTTCGATGCCGAAACTGATATTGAAACATGTTAAGCCTGGCCATGATATGGAAATCGAAGAAATTAAAAGAGAATCAGGTGTGACAGTTGTATTCTGCCAAAGCAAGGATACTCCGACGGTCTCGGCCAAATTTGTTTTTAAAGGCGGAGCTCGTTATGAACAACCTGATGTTATGGGATTGTCTGAACTTACTTCCCGAACGTGGATTTCTTCGACGGGAAGCAAAAACGAAGAGCGCATGATGCAGGAAATTGAAGAGTCTGCGATTTCACTTTCTTCTTTTTCGGGCAAGAACACTTGCGGATTTTCTTTGGATTACCTGACTGTTTTTGAAAAGAAAGCCTTGGATCTGGCATTAGAAAACATGCTGGACTGCGAATTTAAAGAAGAAATTATTCAGCGTGAAAAGCACATGTTAGAACAAGCTATTAAATCCAAACAGGATCATCCCGGAAGTCTTTGTATGCGTCAGTTTTTAAAGACGCTGTATGGAAATCACCCGTTGTCGTACGATGCAACCGGAACACTGGAATCTCTTGCGAGAATTAAGCGTCAGCATTTAATTGATCATTCAAGAAAAATTCTGAACCCTAAAAACCTGGTTATCAGTGTGGTTGGGGACTTTAATAAAAAACTTTGGCTTGAACAAATTGAAATACTGGAAAAAGGAATGTTTCATAATGCAAGCAAACCTTTGATTCATGCACTTGAAAGTTTTCAAAAAAATAAATCAGAATTCTTAGTCAGCGAGAAAGAGCAGTCTCATGTGATTATCGGCTGGAGAGGGTTGACGATAAACAGCGATCAGCGTTTTGTGCTGGAAGCAATTGAGGCCATTTTAGCAGGCCAGGGTGGACGACTCTTTTATGAACTGAGGGATAAAAACTCTTTGGCCTATTCGGTTTCTCCTATGAAAATGGAGTCTCTTGAAACCGGTCATGTGGGGGGATACATTGCATGCTCCCCTGAAAAGGTAGACAAAGCAGTTGAAATGTTTCAGCAGGAGTTTAAGAAACTTATCGACGTGCCGGTCGGGATAGAAGAGTTAGGCAGAGCAAAACGTTATTTGATCGGCCAACACGACATTGGTATTCAGAGAAAGTCGGCTATTTGCAATTTACTGGCGTTTGATGTGATTTACGGCAATGACTATAATGTGAGTTTGAATATTGCTGAAGAGTATAAAAAAATTACCTCTGAAGATATTCAAAAGTTGGCGAAGGAATTATTTACGAAGCCGTATGCAATTAGTATCGTCGGGCAAAAAAAAGCCACGCGTAAACAAGAAAAATCAGAAGAAGTCGAAAAGGAACAATCGATCTAGTTTTTCTAAGACACTTTTTTAAGGCTGCCGCTTTGTTGGAAGAAGTTATTAGGCAGCACCTGACTGTTGCGGTTGATCTTGCCAAGGGCTTTTGGAACATATCCGGTGGAAACCAGCACCCCGTCTTTATTACGTTCAAAAATACTGGAGCGGGTAATCATGTCATTATCCATGCCGGTCAATTCTGCAATTTCAACGATTTCGCGCTTTCCGTCCTGCGGGCGGCGGCGAATTTGAATTATAAGATCAATCGCTTTTGATACCTGGTAGCGGATTTGGCGTAACGGCAGATCGTTACCGCCGATTTGAATAAGTGATTCAATTCTTGAAAGGCAATCAGTTGGCGAGTTGCTGTGAACAGTGGTCATCGAACCTTCGTGGCCGCTGTTCATGGCTTGAAGCATATCAAATGTTTCATCTTTACGAATTTCTCCGACGATGATGCGGTCAGGACGCATTCTTAAAGCGTTAACGATGCATTGTCTTGTGTTAATTGATATTTGTTCAGATTTAACAGCCTGAAGAGAAATCCAGTTGGGGTGATTTATTCTAAGTTCCGGGACATCTTCCACGGTTACGATGCGTTCATCGAAAGGAATCAAAGAAGCTAAGGCTCCGAGAAATGAGGTTTTTCCGCTGCCGGTGCCGCCGGAGATCACAAAACTTAAACGTGAAGTGATGGCCGCTTTAATAAATTGCGCCGCTTTGTTTGAAACAAAATCGCTGCTAACAAGATCTTCCAGCGTGAAAACTTTTGTGCGGAACTTCCGGATCGTGAGGCTCGGCCCCTTTGGAGACATGGGAGGTAAAGTGATGTTATATCTGAAGCCGTTTTTTAAAACGCCGTCAAAATACAAAACATTTTTCATATTCTTTTTATCTTCGGACAAGACAGCAAATATTAACTCGTCGAATTGGCGCTGATCCACAAACTTAGCGGACGTTTCTACCAACAAACCTTTGTGCTCAACGTATATTTTGTTCCATGCGTTGATCATGATTTCGGTAATGTCTTCCGAATCAATCAATGTTTTTAAGGGACCAAAATCGACAGCCATGTATCACTATCGGCAAATTGTGGAATTTTATAGAGAAAATAGAACTGGCCTATGGTCTAAAATGAGTTTAAGCCCCATGTAATCATTAAGCCCGAAGTCCAATATTCCGATAAAATAGTAGCAGGACCAGAGGTGTCTCAAAATGAAATCGTTTGTTTTTTTAACTCCCGAGCAGCACTTTTCAGAAGTTGTGCAAGAGGCTTGTAAAAACCGACAGATCGTCACGCCACCGGCAGTAGAAATTTACTTAGTTAGACTGTTAGGTTTTTATTTAGATTCACGGAATCTCCACACGCACCTGCAGGACGAAACTCAAAAGCGTGCGCTTGATAGTTTTGCTGAAATGTATTTAACAGCAATAAATCTGGAAAACCCAAAAAACAAAGAGCTGATGAGAGTCGTCGCCGACAGATCACTTTACCTAACAGGCTTTTTTGCAGACTCTCTTCATCGAAAAACAGTTGATATTGATTACTATATAGAAATTGGTTCTGCTGCCTATTCAAACCTGCACTCGTGGTCACGGGAAGATTCGTTATCTGATGTCTATGAAACTTTCTCTAAACGCTTTTCTGATTTTGTTGAGGTGTTGAATTACATCAGCGAAAAATCGCTGGTACAAGGCAATCAAGACGTATTACGACTATATGACCGTTACCTTCGCACCGGTTCGGAGCTGGCACGCGAGAAGCTTACTGAACTTGGCGTTGTGACAGTTCCAAAAGAACAATTGAAAGTTAATAAGGCTTAATATAATTTATTGCTGATAAAAGACAGGACCACCCATGAGCTTTACTCACATGATCATATTGGGCATCATTGCCCTGATTGTTATTCCTCCGGAAAAACTGCCGGAAGTGGCTCGCGAGCTCGCGCGTTTTATCAGTGACTTAAAAAACAGTGCCGATCAAATCATGGGTGAGTTAAAACGAGATGCGGTTTTTAAGCCTGAAGATATCCTTGATAAAAATATTAAGCAAAAATTAGCAGAGTTGCAGAAGGATTTAAATCAGACGATCAGCATGGATCAGAAACCTTCCAATAAATCTGCAACTGAGTCTTCTGCATCCACAGCGCCCCTAACGTCTTCAACAACTCCTGATAGAAGCTCATCCGGTACAAACGGCGGCGATAAATCATGACAAGTCCACAACAAGATCATTCACAGCAACAAAAGCAAGAGGACCTGCAGCCTGAAGGCAACATGTCGATCTTTGAACATCTTCATGAATTGAGAATACGTTTAACGAAATCGGCTTATGCGATTTTTGCAGGAATGATTGCCTGTTGGACCTTCAGTGAAACTATTTTTAATTATTTACGTCAGCCCATTGCAGCCTACCTGCCAAGTGGCGGATTAATTTTTACTGCGCCAATGGATAAATTCATGGCTCACTTAAAAATTGCATTCGTTTGCGGTATGCTTATAACAGCACCTTTTTGGCTTTATCAGTTATGGAGTTTCATTGCTCCCGCACTTTATAAAAAAGAACGAAAAATGGCAGCCGGATTTGTTTTTTTCGGTACGTTTCAATTTGTGATGGGGCTTGCGTTCAGTTATTACATTGTTTTACCAATGGCCTTTAAATTTTTAATGAATTTCGGTGGAGACATCGACAAGCCCATGATCACCATTGATAACTATCTTGGTTTTCTTGTGCACACAGCCGTTGTCTTTGCGCTTTGTTTTCAAATGCCGGTCATTCTTGCCTTCTTAGGTTTAATCGGTGTTGTCAGCCAGCGCTTTTTACGGGAAAAGCGCCGTTATGCAGTGATGGCGATTGCGGTGATTGCGGCCATTGCGGCTCCGCCGGATGCGCTTAGTATGATTTTATTACTGGTACCGATGTGTCTATTGTATGAAATTGCGATTTTGATTGTCGGTTACCTAGAGCGCCAAAGAGAAGAAAATCAAAACAACAGTTAAGGCGTACAGTCTTCAACGTTTAAAAACACACGAATCTTTTTAACTTGCAGAACTTCCGGGTTTTGCAATTGTGCAATCTGACCCGCACCTTTTTGCAGAATAATATTTGAATTTAGTCTAAGCAAAGACTGCCCTCCGCAAGCGGATGACAGCAAATTAGTTTTTCTCATTAAAAAGGACTTCTTTCCTTGCGCCATTGCGATCTGCTTAACTTGGGAAGGTTGTGAAGACCCGGCCAGGAAGGCTTCAAATGTTACACGCCCTAAGGATTTTGAACCTGGAACTGAGCTTTCAATCTGACCCTGAACATCAATTAGGGAAACAACTAATTTTTTATTCTTAGGCAAAGTGATCGGTAAAGTGAGACTGCAGGCCTTGCGGTCAATAGCCGCGGTAGAATTTAATTTTGTAACGTAGTCATAGAATGTAAGATCAAGCGTATTCTGACCTAAATTCATATCGGTAAAAAGCCGGCTTCCGTTGTTTGGGCAACCGGTGCCGCCGGTCTGTAGCGATCCGCGTGCAATGATGTTAGATAAGTTATCTTCGTCTAATAAAGGTAATGACGGTATCAATTGCGTTTTTACTTTTAACGAAGCAGGAAAATTCATTAATGGCTGTGAAATTACGTAATTGTCATCGTTGACAGCAGCACTGCGAAGCATTTCATGAAATACTAGGTAATAGATGTTTCTTTCACGTTCAAAGTGATCCATCCACGAATCAGCGTTAATAATGATAAGATCGGGAACGCCTATAGCATCGACAACTGAGCCGGAATTATCAATTAGTAAATCTTGAACGACTGTCAGCTTGTTAATGTCTAAAGTAGATTTCAAAGCATCAACATTCAACTGGCGGCTGGCCACCAAGCTTTGACCATCCTCTGTAGATTCTAAAAACAAAATAATTTGTTGGCCCAACGCCATAAATTGGCCGCGCAAATAGTCTCCGCCGTTACCGACTTTGTGGTCAGCCATACCGGATTTATCAACACTGAACTTTCCATCTTGCGACTTAATAATTTTTAGATAATCCGGCAGTAAGTAGGTTTTTCCATCGGCAGTAAACGGATTCTTTTTAAGTGGAGTAGTGCCTGAATTAAGAACGGTAGGAGCTTTTGGCGTCCCCGGGTTTAAAAGATTATCATTTATAGTAGCGGACTTCGCAACGGAGGCTATTGCCATAACAGTCGTTGCGCTGACTAAAAAATTTCTTAATTGCGGTTTCATTTTATTCCTTGCTTTCAACTTCCTGAGTCAATGGATAAAGATAAAAAGTAAACTTCATAACTTCATCCTTTTCACCCTGCTCAAGACAAAGCGTCAGTTTGTCCTGAAATTCTCTTATCAATTTTCGGGCTTTGGGAAGATTCTTTTTATTTGCGGCCACAGTGATAGCGGTAAAATCTCTCTCATCTACCGGAGTCTGATCCAAAGCCTTTTCAGCTAAAATCAGATCGTTGTAGTGCGATTTTCTAACAGCTTGGTTTGGAATATTATCGCTGCTGATAAGGGCACGTTTATTAGTGACGAGCTTACGGTTCTTTTTGAATACAAAACCAAGCCGAATAAGTCTTTCGATAGAGCTGTGGGCCTGTTGGATCGTAATCCCCAGCTTTCGTGCAATCCAGGCGACGTCTGATTTAAATGTTTTAGTTTCCATCAACGAGAGCAATGCAAAATGCTGCCATTCCGCGATCAGGTTGAACTGATCGCTGCTGAGTTGTAAAAAATCAATCACTGCGGGAGGGGCGGGTGATTCATTTTTTGTATCAGAATCTTCAAAGTCTAAATCTTTCATTTTATTTTCGAAGAGACTCAGCACCGGAGAGCTGACATCAGGTGAAAGATTCATACGATCAATTATCTTTGCAGCCATTTTTCCGGAGATCTTTCGCTTGCCGTTTAAGATTTCGCTTAATGCGCTAGGCGACAGTTCCAGCTTCTTGGCGTAGGCCCGTAGCGAAAATCCAGGATTTTTAATCTTGATCTGATCCAGATTGGAACGGATTAGATTTTGAATTTCGATTTGTTCTTTCAAACAACACTCCTGAATTTTTTACAGTCACAATTCTCTTTAAGTATCTCAATGAGTTTTAAGCTCCAGTTAAGTCAATTAGCAAAATTCCAGCCTATTCCTGACAAGGTTCAAGCATCAGCTGAACTTCTATGGAATCAAGTGCCACCAAGCTGGAAGTGGAGCCCGATTTTTGTTTTCGTAACAGTGCGCTTGTGTTCAGTGAAAGAACATTTTCAGTTTTTTCACAGCTGCTTTCTGCAAGCTGCCCAACAGAGCTGTCCCAGCTAAGGTCACCGTCGCCACCGCTTGGTAAACTTAGATTTTGTGGAACTTTATCCATGCCGACAAAGCCACTTTCCTGCGTCAATACAAGTGAATCTGACGGTTCGACTGTGTAAACGCCACGGTTAGCGACTTCTACGATTACTAACTTATGATTTGCCGGAACAGTGATTGGTACTCTCACGCTGCAGGCCGCCCGTGCAAATGCAGCATTGTTGTTACCGCTGACAACCATCGGAGCCAGCAAAACCGTAATGCGCCCCTGATCATCGTGTCCGATTAAAGCGTTGCCTGCGGTGCAGCCGGTACCCCCGTAACCGGCTTCACCGATAACTAT
>JANWIU010000119.1 GCA_025449725.1 Pseudobdellovibrio sp. | reverse complement strand
CAACCTGAACTGTAACGGACCCTTCATGAGTAAATTTAATGGCGTTACCCATTAAATTTAAAAGCACCTGGCGAATACGGGCCGCATCGCCGATCATTGCGTTTTTAAGATCGGTCTCTATCACGTTAAATGTTAAATTCTTTTGAGCCGCAACCAGCGTTAAGCTTTTTGCGGACTCACGTACAATAGAATTCAGATCGAATTCAATTTTTTCTACCGTCATTTTACCGGCTTCAATCTTTGAAAAATCCAGGATGTCGTTAATGATCATCAACAGGTTCTGCGCCGAAACAAAAATGTTTTCGGTTTGTTCTTTTTGATCTTCATTTAACGGAGTATCTAATAATAGTTTTGTCATTCCGATGACGCCATTCATCGGTGTGCGGATTTCGTGACTCATATTCGCTAAAAACTGCGACTTCGCTTCACTTGCGGCCAAAGCGGCTTTACGGGCAGCGATCATTTCTTGTTCTAAACGTTTTTTATCCGTGATATCACGGGCCACGCCATAAAAGACGCCGGATTCAGGAACAATAGTTGTCTTCCAGGAAAACCATTTAAAGCTTCCATCTTTACATAAATAACGGTTTTCAAATGAAACGGGGCGAAGGGTGCTTTTTAATTTCGAAATTTCATTAATAGTCAATTCACGGTCTTCGGGGTGAATGAAATCTAAAAAAGACTTCGTCATGATTTCTTTTAATTCATAACCCAGTAATTCTTCAAAAACCGGGTTGATACGTTTAAAGTTCGTGTCTAAATCCACAATACAAAACATGTCAGGGGAGCTGGCGAAGAAGCGGTTAAGCTCTGCTTCTGCTTTGTCTTTTTGGCGCAAAGTGCGCATCACAAAAAGCCCGGATACAATCAACAAGATAACGCCAAGCCCGAATCCGAAGTAGAGCATGTTTCGTTGCTGTACAGTCGAACGGTCTAATTCATTAAGGTGACTTAACTGCGAATTGGCTTCTTCTCTTTCAAGTTCAAATAAAATTCGGCGAACGGCATTGTATTTTTCAGAAGTTTTTGCAGAAAGCATTTTTTGACTGGCTTCCTGATCATGACCGCTATTTTTTAAAGCGATGATTTGGGAATTATCCTGAATAATCCGCTGCATGTATTCGCGAAGTTCGGCAACACGCTTGCTGTTTACAGGGTTCCCGGCCGTGCGTTCTTGCAAAATCTTAAGCGAATTCTCAGAAGTTTCCTGACCTTCGGTGTAAGCATTTAAAAAGCTTTGTTCACCGTTAAGCAGGTAACCGCGAACACCCAACTGGACTTCGCTGACAATACGCTTAACAGCGCGAACTTCCTGAATAATGAGGTCGGTTTGTTCAAGTAAAGAAATGTAACTTTCAAGACGCCAGTGCCCAACAATAGAAAAAGTTCCAACGAACATGACGACGGCTATCGCAATGAAAAAGCTGGCTTTCACCTTTAAGTAATGTCGGTTCTGAACTTTCTTAACTTTCAATTTAACCTCAGGCAGACTCTGAACGGTTGTTTGCTATCACCCATCGGCGCACATGCGAAAGATCGGTTTCACTCACACCTACGAAGCTGGCTTCCACCATGTAGGCCGGCACTCCCGGTAACTGCGTACACATTGTAACGCGCACTAATGGCGGTTTGATTCCCATGTCTTCAAATAACTCGCTGTCGATACGAACTTTTGTATTTACCGGAATATTTGATTTAGAAACAA
Source organism: Pseudobdellovibrio sp. (assembly GCA_025449725.1). Lineage (GTDB taxonomy): Bacteria > Bdellovibrionota > Bdellovibrionia > Bdellovibrionales > Bdellovibrionaceae > Pseudobdellovibrio. The sequence continues at coordinate 15,001 of JANWIU010000119.1, read as the reverse complement.
GGTTTAGGCCCTGTTCAGACAATGCAACGATTTCGAAATCTAAATTCCAGGTGCCGGGTGCTTTCAGCTTTGTCATAGCAAAACTGAAGCTTGATTTTTTTCTATCTAAAAGTGATGCGACTTTTCCTACAAAAATATCCGGGTCAATTGGTTTTACGACGTAGTCATCTGCGCCGCTTTCCAGGGCGCGAGCCACATCGATTTTATCTTTTCTGCCGGTTAAAAACATGATGGGAATGTTATTGATGCGTTCGTTTTTTCGAATGTTGGCTGCAAGAATAAATCCGGATACACCGTTAGGCATATTGGCATCGGTAATAACCATATCGAAAAGTTCTTGTTCTAAAAGTTCTAAAGCGGCGTGACCATCCTTAGCGACAGACACCGCATGACCTGCCTTTTGCAAGACAGCTTTCGCAACTTTTAGGATTAATTCATCGTCATCAACAACAAGGATATGTGCCATATTTTTCCCTCACGTAACAGTTCGGAACAATTGGCATTTACCTTTAGATTTTCGGCACCGATCAGGACCAGCGACAGGGCTATGGTCCTGTAACCAAGAAGTTATTGTTTCGGAGTGGTAGGCGCAGCCGGTTGCGGACTGGACATTCGTCCTTCTAACCAAGCCAGCATATCGTTGAACACTTTGTCTTTTTCGGGCTCGTGAAGAAGATCATGATAAGCGGCTTGATAAAGCTTTAACGCTTTACCTTTAGCTTTTGAAATTTGAAACAGATCTGTACTGCCTTCATACATCGTCAGCTTATCTTCTTGCCCATGCATTGTTAAAAACGGCGTATCAATTTTCACCATTTCTTCCTGAATTTTCTCGACCGCTTTGAACAGTTCTTTTGCTGTGTGGGCAGGGCCGGCATCATGATAAATCAAAGGGTCATTATTAATGGCTTCCACCACTTTTGGGTCTCGTGAAAAATTACTTTCATCCAAACTTAGAACAGCCAAAGTCGGCATAAGTGGCGCAACCAAATATTTTGTAGATCCCGTCGTGAAAGAGCTCACATCCAGCTTCAAAGCCGGACCACTCAACACCATGCCTGCCACCGGGCGAGAATGCCGAAGTGAAAACAATGTGACGATGGCTCCGCCCATGCTGTGCCCGAACAAAAAGATCGGCTTATTAGGCTCTTTTTTTTGAACAATGTCGTAAAAAGTTTGTAAGTCGTTGACGTAATCATCGAAGGATTCCACCCAGACTCTTTGGCCTTCGGAATCGCCATGGCCCCGCAGATCAAACGCGTATACCGAATAGTTATTTTTTGTCAGCTTCTGGGCGGCGTCGGCGTAACGGCGGCTGTGATCCTTTAATCCATGAACCATAATGATAGCTGCCTTTGAAGGTCCGCCGACAGGTGTCCACCATTGAGCAAACATTCTAAGGCCGTCCGTGGTTTTAAAACGGCCGTAAAGATTATTGGGTTCTTTCTTTGTAACTTTAGGTGCAAGCCCGCTATCGTAAGGTGCAGAAGCGCATCCTAAAAAAATGAAAGTTAAAACGGCGGCAGTTAAAAAATAGAGCTGTTTTTTCATCGCAGTTGTTTCCTTTTTGTAAGCAAATTTTTCTTAATTTTGACCGGCAGCTTCTCACTGGCCGCAACCCAGGCGATCGGGCTGATTTGGTGCAAATTGTTTTCAATATATCCAATAGTTTCAGAAGGATAGACATTGTACATCTCTCTGATAGTCCATCCCACGGCCTTTTGTACATAGTACTCTTTAGCCTTAAAATGCGGGTCTACCAACTGCTTTGCCAACTTAAAACTCGGCTGCACTTTTCGCGACCGGGAATAATAAAAAGTCCCCACCATAGAGCAGCGTCGTAACCATGAATTATTGTGCGAATTCCATTTCAAGTAGGCTGGCAAAAGGCTGCGTTGATCCGCTTCAAAAAGTTTAGAAAGGGTTGAGCAGTAGCTGTCTGAATGGGCCCAGTTATCGATCTCACCGGCCCATGACAGGATCTCTTTTTGGTTCTTCAAAAGCATTTCAACACTTTGGTTTTCAAGCCAGTATAACGGAATATGCTTGGCCTCAAAGATATCGGATTCGAACCAAAGCTTCTTCATTTCAGGCAACAAAGACGGGTCAAACGGCTTTGCTTTTTCCAGATTTGCTGCCGCAAATTTTCGTAAGTCCGGAATTTTGATTCTAAGTAATTTAAGCGAAGAAGAGCCCTTAAAGTTGTTTCCCAAAATATATTCATCAGAAAACTTTAGGTTCGGCTTTTTAGGAGCCATTTTCTTAAGGCGGGTTTCGATCTCCAAAGTATACGAAGACTTTCCCGAAGCGGTTCTTTTCATATTCATAAAATATCATACTGGCTTCTTTCTACAACACTTGTCGGGTTTAGAATTATTCAGTATAACTTAGGTCATGAATTCAAAATTGCTGGTGAAAGTGTTGTTTCTTGCTCTTGTGCTGTTGCTCGTTTTATTAGGCCGGGAGAAGCTGGGCTCTTCCAGTTTCAAAGAGGCCCTAAATGCTTTGTTTGGTGTTGGGACCCAAAAAAATATGATCACTTGGTGTGTTGATAACACCGTAGATGTTTTATGGACCAACGCCGAGGTCGCAGAAGTCATGAAGGATCATGATTTATCTTATCTTCGAAATCACTTTTGCGAACTTCCGACAGAACCCATTGCAGGAGTTGAAATCGATAAAGTCACTTGGGCACCGTTAGCAGAAAGCCGCGGGCCTGCCGGTCAGTTAAGTAAGCTTGAATGGAACCGCGAAAACAGCGTTTTTAAAGCCGGCGGCATGCCGTTTAAGTCCACCGCCTTTTCAGAAGAATTAAAATCCAAACTTAAATAAACCTGAAGCAGGAAATATCAAATGAAAATAGTTAGAAATATTTTTATCGGCCTAGTTATCACTATCGCAGCGATCGTTGGATTTGTGAAATTCACATTTAATAAAAAAGCCGATCGACAATTTGTGAAACCTGAAATTCAGATTCATGAAGAGGTAATTCAAGCTGACATTGAATTGGGTAAAAGAATTTATTCCGTTAGAAACGGTTGTATCGATTGCCACGGTGCCGATTTGTCGGGTGCTCTCATTATGGAAGATCCTGCTATGGGTAGCATTCACGGCGCCAATATTACACCTTATAATCTTAAAGACTGGACTGATGAAGACATCGCACGGGCTATTCGATATGGAATTCACAAAGAGGGCCGTTCTTTACGATTTATGCCGTCGTTTGATTTTGAAGGCATAAGTAAGGGTGATTTAGCAGCGGTGATTGCCTATGTACGAAGTGTTCCCGCCGTTGAAAAAGAAAGTCACCAAAATACTTTCGGCCCTATCTCACACATATTAGCTGTTGCAGGAAAAATGCCGGTCATGTTTCCTGCGTTTGAAATAGATCATGCGAAAGGTTTCGCTGAAAAGCCTGCCGAAGGGCCTACTTATGAATTCGGAAAATACTTAGCCAGCTCTTGTGTTGGTTGCCATCAGTCAAATTTTGCCGGAGGAAACATTCCGGGAGGCGATCCCTCATGGCCACCTGCTGCCGATATTCGGTTAGGTAATTTTGCAGCTTACAGTGAAGGAAGTTTCAAACAAATGATTCTTACCGGGCAATCGCCGGTAACCGGGAACCTATTGCGGCCACCTATGCCGGTTCACTTGTTAAAGCAGCTGAATGAGACTGAGACGAATGCTCTCTGGGCCTTTCTTTCAACTTTGAAATAACAGTAATTTTTTTGCAATTCAGTTCTTGTTGAACTATCGTTAGATCATGGTTGTGCGAATGCTTTCTTACATAAAAGAACGGAAATTTTTTTTACTTATTCCGGTCATAATTGTGTTGATAGTTCTGTGTATTGCCATTTACTTAAACCTAACGAGCCCCATGCCAACATCATTTATTTACACTAACTAAAAATGCTATTTAACTCTTGGGCTTTTTTAGCATTTTTTCCAGTCGTAACCACACTTTATTTTCTGTTGCCTCATCGTTTTCGAAACGCTTTTTTATTGGCGGCAAGTTGCTTTTTTTACATGAAATATATTCCGGAATATATCTTCATTCTTTTGTTCTTAATTGTTTTAGATTACAGTCTGGCTTTACTTATTGAGTCTTCCCCACGGAAGAAGCATTGGCTGATATTCAGTATTGGAGCCAATGTCTTAACGTTAATCGGCTTTAAATACTTTAATTTTTTTACCGGCTATTCTATTCTGCTTCCGATCGGATTATCTTTTCATACACTACAATCGATGAGTTACGTCATTGAAGTCACACGCGGAAGACAAAAAGCCGAACGCAATTTTATCACGTACGCGCTTTACGTCATGTTTTATCCGCAACTGGTGGCCGGGCCTATCGAACGTCCGCAGAATCTGTTGAAGCAATTCTATGACGTTCATCACTTTGAAGTTAAGCGTGTAGCCAGTGGGTTACTGTTGATGCTTGTAGGGTTTTATAAAAAAATTGTGATTGCAGATTACATTGCGCAGTTGGTGAATCCTGTTTTCAGCAGTCCGGCGCAAAGTTCCGGTACCGATTGCATTATCGCTGCCCTTGCCTTTGCTATTCAGCTTTATTGTGATTTTTCAGGTTATTCCGATATTGCACGGGGTTGTGCGAGAGTCATGGGTTTTGAACTAAGTTTGAATTTTGATCACCCTTTCAACTCAACAAATCTGGCGGAGTTTTGGCGGCGCTGGCATATGTCGCTGACGGGGTGGTTCCGTGATTACGTTTATATTCCTTTGGGCGGAAGCCGGAAGTCGGCTCTTCGTACATTTTTTAATATAATGCTGGTTTTTATTCTCAGTGGCTTGTGGCACGGCACCGGTTTAACTTTCACAGTTTGGGCCGCACTTAATGGACTGATCGTAGCTTATCTGCATTTCCAATCACGTTTTGGCTGGTTTAATCTTAAAATCAAAAGCAAATGGTTCGGCGTTGTACTAACTTACGTATATTTTTCTTTTACACTCATATTTTTTCGAAGCACCAGTCTGGAAGATAGTTTAATTGTGGTCAGCCGTCTGTTTTCCGGAGGAGCACCAACTTTTGCTAATTCGTTCAATATGATCATGGCCGCAGGACTGATTCTATCGCTTGAAATTATTCAATTTGTTCAAAGAAATTATACGTCCATTCAACAAAAACTTAGCGGGCGCACATGGCAGCGCTGGACCCTTTACTACGTTGCGACTGTGCTGCTTTTTGTATTGACATATTTAAGCGTGACTCACCAGAATGAAATGGATCAGCCCTTTATTTACTTTCAGTTTTAATCGGACAGGTTGTGAAATTTAAAAAAAAAGAAGCTCTGCATGCAATTTTATTTTTTACTTTTGCAGTCATTCTTTCGTTTGGGGCAGGCGAAATCGCCATTCGCATTATTTCCGGCAAAGTCGTCATTTATAATATTGAAATGCTGAAGTACGGGCTGGAGTTGAAGACCCGTGACCCGGCAAATGAAATTAGTCATATACATAAGGCCAACGGTTCTGCTCACCTGATGGGAGTAGATGTAAAGTTAAACTCCCTCGGTAACCGCAGCCGAGAGCTCACTACACCAAAACCCAACGGCGAAAAGCGCATCTATGTTGCCGGGTCTTCGGTGACTTTGGGATGGGGAGTTGAAGAAAAGCAGGTTTTTTCTTTCGTTGCTGAAGAAGAATTAAATAAGAAAGATACGACCAGGTTTAATTTTATAAATGCAGGAATAGGAAACTACAGTGTCACCTCAGCAACGAAGTTGCTGTACCGGCAATTTGATTCTGTTAAGCCTGATATGGTTATATTTCATTATTTCATCGGCGATATCGAACCCCGTGAAGTCGGTAAAGACAGCTGGTTATTGCAACAAACCTACCTGGGCTCTTTTTTTTATAACGACATTCTGGGAATGCTTTTTAAAAACAAATATAAAAGCTTAGTTAACTATTATAATCAGCTCTATCACGAAGAAAGCCCACCATGGAAGCAGACCAGAAGCGAGCTTCTGCAATTAAAGAATTTTCTGGCAGAAAAAAACATTCCGCTTTTAATTATGATCGTTCCGGATTTTCATGATCTTTCAAAAGAAAGTCCTTATCAGCAATTATACGTAAATATTCAGGGTGCGTTCGAAGGCATGGGCCTTCAAACACTTAATACGTTTCCGGCTTTTCAAACACTTTACGGTGGTAAAGAAAGTCAGATTTGGGTAAAGCCTAATGACCCACATCCAAATGCCGAAGGCCACAAGGTTATGGCCGATGTGCTTGTTGATTTTTTCTTAAAAAATAATGTGCTGGGTGCCGGAATATGAAAAAAGGAATTAAAAATTATTTTCAGAACGCTGTGCTTGTTATTTTTACATTCGCTGTTTCAGGCATAGCCGCTGAATTTATCTATTCAAAATTGACCCAGCAAGATGATTCCGACAACTTTGTAGAATGGACTTGCGGAAAAAGTACAAGATCCCTGGTTGGAGGATACAAACCTAATTGCAAAGGACGTTGGGCCTTAAAAGACAGGTGGGGTTCATTCGATACTACATTCACAACAGATGAGTTCGGGCGCAGGGTTGTCTTAAACAAAACGAAATCACCCGGCGATTCCGGACAACTTTTCTTATTCGGTGGATCAGATGTTTTAGGAAAAGGCGTCAACGATGGAGAAACCATCGCAAGTCAGTTAGCGCCACTAACTGATTTTGCAGTTATAAAAAACTACGGCGGCCCCGGGTTCGGAGCCCAGCATATCTTAGAGCTTTTACAATTTTCTGACTTAACTAAGGAAGCCCCACCTAACCCTGAAAAAAACGTGGGACTGTTTTTTTACGTCGATGATCAGGTAAACAGAACAAACGGAACCTGGGCCATTGCAACTGAGTGGGGTTCACAATTCCCTTACTACGCACTTGATTCTGAAGATAAGCTTGTTTTTAAAGGCACATTCGAATCCGGCCACCGGTATTCTCCTTTGTTGTTGTTAGCAAAGAAGAGTGTGCTTTTAGATACGCTGATGTCTAAAGCCAGCAGCTACTTAAGCTTCAGTGACGCAGATATCAGGCTGACAGCAAAAATTCTGGCAGCAATAAAAGAAGAGTTTGTTTCGAAGTACAAGAATGGAAAGTTCTATGTGGTGATAAATCCGATAACTAAAAAGTCTGCGCCCAGACTTCGGACTTTGTTAAATGAATTCGGCGTTGATATTATTGATCATACAAAGGTTTGGGATCCGGCAGACCCTGCCAATCAGATTCCTGAAGGTCACCCCTCACCTATAGTTTACCAATTGGTTGCGCAGCAACTGGCTAAAGATTTAAAAAATTTAAAATGACATATAGATGGCCGGTAACAGCGCGCCGTTTCCGCCCAAAAACAAAATAAGCGCAATAGCCAGGAGCAGGCTCCAAAACGGAATCAACCAGTACTTTTTTTTCTCAATGATTTTCTTAAATATGAAAATAATAAATCCGGTTGTAGTGGTAGGGAATTGCGCTTCATCTTTTGGATTCTGATCTTTTAAATCTTTACTCACTGCCGGTTCCTTTGGTTAACGCAGTTTCTGATCTTTTGGAGAAACTTTCAAATAGTTCTCAATACTATTTGCAAGCCCTTCACCGATTACCCGATGGCCTGTAGGGGACAATTGATACAAATTATGAAAATAAGGAGCATACTCCTTAAAATCTAAACCCTTTCGCCAGTCCATTTCAGTCCGTTTAAATCCGACTTCACTTAAGTAATTATGTTCGTCGTTATCAAAATCTTCCAGCATCTTCGGCGTTGGGGGAGTCTCTGAAAGCAACTGCCGGCCGTTAACCAAAATCGCACCGGTCTCCATTGCCACTTCGGACATCATTTGAACGGCCTCTTTAGGAAGTACCGGATTAACCAAAATAAAAACTTTTATACCTTTGGCTGCCAGCTCTTTTGAAGTTTTAGTAAGCGCTTTTCTTAATTCTTCGTATCCTACACGGTAGGCATCGCCGGTATCCTGTAAAACTTTTTCCCGGAAGGCCGTATAGACTTTGGATTTATAAAGGTAAATTTCCAGGTTCCCGTAGAATTTATACCAACCGGCACGCAGCCTTTCAAAAAAGTTTTGCTTTAAAGAAGGTTCCAACTCCGGGTGGCCGATGAGAGTATTATAGTTATCAGGAATTTTATCGTGCGGGACTTGGTGCTCGTCAACGAATCCGTATTCAAAAAGGACGCCATCTGCTTTTGTAGACTCCAACTCGTGATGAAGTCTTGATAGTCCCATGATAAAGGTTCCGCACTCCATTCCGCCGTTAAGAATTTCAACTTTTTTGTTTGGCAGCTTTTGATTAACTATTTGTTCTGCCTGGCTAACATAAGTTTCATGATCATTTACGGCTTGGCCGAATGTCATATAAGCGCCATAAGCAAGAATGCGAAACGTATCTTTTGGTTTTTCTGCACTGACTTCGCGACCACGGAAGCCTAAAGAATTAATATGAATTTTGTAATCGCTGGGTCTGTACTTTAAAAAATCGCTGGCATCGTAATCCGTGCCGGGCGGCCAACGCGAATACCGGTAAATTTCTTCCAGTCTTTCTTTTTTGTCCCAGTCGGTATTATTGATAACAACAAACGGTGGCATGGCAATATTGTCTTTTACGTGGGACCACACATTACTTAAAATGCTGTTCATATAAGAATTAGTTCTTATAGCGGGCCAAGCCAATGTCATGTAGATCTCGGCAAAACACAGGCCCAGTATCGTAATGAGCAATATTCTCTTCATAGGTAACATCCATTAAACAATGTGACGTACTTCTTTTCAATGTTTTAAGGCCGTTTCCGGAATAAAGGTCCTGATAACAACTTCTCTTTTAACCGGTCTGCCTGTAAGCTTTTATCATGTTAGCAGCGATACGGCTTTTAATTGCATTTGTCATTTGTATTATTGCTTTATTCTTACCTTACCGAATCAGAATTATTTGGTTTAAATTTGTTTCTGAGACAGTGCATCTTCCTTTCAAAATGTTTGGTTTCATTGCCAGGTTTCTTATTAAACAACTGGAAATAAAAAATCCGTATGAGTAAGTGTGCAATTTTATTTTCAGGCGGAACGGATTCCTTTTGTACGGCAGCACTGGCCTGTCAGAAGTTTAACGAAGTACACCTGTTGACGTTTTTTGAAAAAGCCACTGAAAGTTCTCCGGTTCCAAAAGAAAACGTCACAAAGCTGCAGCTCAAGTATCCGCAAACAAAAATATTTCACACGGTTATTTCAACAGACGATCTGGTTCGGTTTTTATCTTATCATGATTATTTTTCGTCGCTGTTTAAATTTCATTTATTGAATCTTTCAACGCCCGGCCTTAGTTCTTTAAGCTGGCACATTAGTGCAATCAAATACTGTAAGAAGCAAAAAATTGAAACGGTATATGACGGAATGACTAAAGAACTTTTGCATCTTCCCGGCCACATGCCTGAAATCCGCGAGCTATTTCAAAACCTGTACAGTGAACACGGCATCGCCTTTTCCAGTCTGGTAATTGACTGGGATGTACCGCCGGATCAGCGGTTTATGGATAAATTAATCGTAGACCGCCACGGTTTTACGGTGAATGCAAAACCGAAGATAAGAACAACCGGGCAGTGGTTGTATGATAATGAATTACTGCCGCATCCGAATATCAAGGGTTCGCTTTTTGACCAGCGTACGCAGCACGACTGTTACCCATTTGTGGTTTATAATATGCTGGTGTTTTGGATTTACGTTCCTATGTACGGTTTTGAACACTTTAAATTAAAGTTGCGGGAATTTTTCAGCTACAAAATAGAATTGTCCAAAAGGCATTTGCTAAATGAAAATTCTTAAGGGGCTTTTGTTTTGGTTTTTTCAGTTGGCTATCGCGTTTGGAATGCTGGAAGTTGTTTGTTATTTTTTTCTGAAAACCAGTTCCAACCCTTTGTACAGGGCTCACCGAATTCTTCAACAACATAAATCGTGGGGTTGGCAGGCACGTCCAAAATTAAATAGCGAATTCGAAAGCGCGCCTGTTTTTACCGATGAAAATGGATTCCGTCTTGAAAGCCCTTCTGCCTCAATCGACTTAGAAAAAGTTGAACTCGTTACCCTGGGCCCATCTTCTGCTTTTGGCTGGGGAGTAAAAGCCGAAGACACCTATACGGCGAAAGTTGCAAAAGCATTACAACTTAAGTATTTAAATGCCTCACAAATCGGATTCAGCACAGAGCAAGGCTTAATCTTATGGGATTTGTTTTTAAAAAATAAATTACCCGGTCTGAAGTATGTCCTCATTTCGTACGGGATTAACGACCTTGATCGTTTTAGATTTTATGATTTGTCTTTTATCGATGATGTCAGTTATTTTTCTGATCGCAATAATCTTCCGGGTGATTCAGCTTTGAATCTGAATTTGTTAACCGCCTTTAGGCTTTTTAAAAATGAAGCGTCGCTGAGGCTTAATTGCCGGCCCTTAAATACAATCAGGCAGCGGCTTTCAATTGAATCCTCAAAACAAGAAAGTTTGCGCCTCATTAAAAGTTTGAAAGAAAGAAATGTTAAAATTATTTTTGTCGGCACTCCTTATCTTAAAATGCCAACAAACAACGACTTCCGTTATGCTGATGTCGACAGATTTTATCAAGAGGCGGAAGCCGCGGCCTCTGCTTCGAATTGTCAAAGCGCACTCCAACTGGTGAAAAAAGCGAAGTCCTTAGAACCATGGCGGGTAGAAGCAGATGTGGCAAAGCTAACTGAAATGCAGAAGCAACTTTGCCAGGAAGAAGGCATTTCGTGCGTTGATATCTATGCTCATTTTGACAAGCTACAACCTCAGAAAGAATACTTCGTGGACCCTGTCCATCCATCTGAAAAAGGCCATGAACTCATAGCCAATTTGATTCTGGAAAAATTGAAATAACGCCGGTAACAACATAAACTCTAACGTCTTTAGGGCCTCTTTTTGCCCATTTAATAACCATCTCTGTCAGCTTTTAGGACCCTAAAGGGCGCCGCTCTTGACAAGAAAGGCCGGATTTCGCTAGGTTGTCCTCTACGTTCAGATGTAGCTCAGTTGGTAGAGCAAGCGACTGTTAATCGCTTGGTCGCAGGTTCGAGTCCTGCCATCTGAGCCATTTTTTTATGGTTCAATTTAAAACCCTTGGATATTCCAGGGGTTTTTTTATTTCTGGAACATAAATTAGTCTATGTTAACCTAGTTTTATGAACGACCGGCAGGCCATGCTCCCCGAATTTAAAAGACTCATCAAAGAGTATCCTCCGCCTACAATTGAAGAGTTGTTCACCTTATTAAATTCCGACGAAGAATTTAAAAAAAACAGAATGCGGTACTTCGAAACTCAGGAAGACGGCTTTTGCTATAGCCACACGGTTCCGGGTAATCAAAAAACAACGTGGAACTTCGTACGGATTCAGAACTATTTCGAAAATGTTCGAAAAATTTGTGATGAGCTGGAAAAAACTTTTAACGTAAGAGTTTTTTGTAGCTCTTACTACTCGCCCGAATCTTCACAGGCGTTTCCTGCGCATTTTGATGCGTACGATCTGTTCGGAGTGCAGGTGTTTGGATCAAAAAAATGGAAGATTTGGCCACAGTTACCTGAAAGCGTTTATGACAAAGAACTGACGCCGGCGCAAGGCCCTATTATTAGTGACTGGATTCCTCGCTTTCAACCTGAAGTCATGGTGGCAAATCCCGGAGATGTCTTTTACGTTGCAGCCCGAAGACCGCACGAAGTTATTGCCCTGGATTCAGATTCCTTCAGTCATATGTTTGCGGTGTTAGATGCGGACTCGAAATTTGTAGACTTCTAAGTGAGAATTAATTGAAGCTGAAAAACTTTAAAAATTACGATTTAGTCATTTCTGTTTTTCTTTTTTTGGCAGCGCTTGTTTATTATAAATTTACTTTTTTGAATCCGGAAATCTTAATATCGCCGAATACCTATCAGTCACGCGACTTGAAAAGAGCGGTCGACATTTATTTTAATCATGTCAGTATTTGGCATGGCCCTGAGCTATCAGGCGGGGGCTTTTCACCCGGCCCATTTTATTACTATTTAATCGGCTTACCCTATTATCTTTCAAAATCATTAATGTCGGTATATTGGCTTGAGAGCCTATTGGCCGCATTCGGAATTTCCTTTTTGTGGCTGGTTTTGAAAAGACAATACTCTTTGGGCGCGGCCAATTTGTTCTATCTTATATTTTTATCATCGCCCTTTTATCAATCTCAGCTTCTTGCCTTTGTAAACCCTTCCTTTCAGATTTTGTTTTTATTCATTTCAATTATTTGTTTTTTAAACCGCAGTCGGATTTGGTATTTGGTTTTCGCCGGAATTTTTTTGGGGCTTACCTTACAGATGCACGTCAGTGCCGTGGCGCTGCTTGCGGCTTATGCCGCCGCTATTTTATCCGGCCGTGATGAAACAATAAAACAAAAACTGAAATCCATTGCCATCGTTTCAGGTGCGGTGGCGTTGTCGTGTTCTTACTACTTAATTTATAAATTCCTAATTTTGCCGCCTGATCCCTCTTACGATATCAGTAAAGGCTTTTTTAGAGTGATGCATTCCTTTCTTAGAATTCAAAACGGCCTCAGCTTCCAAAGTTTAACGAATTTCGCAAGAATGTTTGCCAGCGAATTCTATATAATTCCGGCGGTAGCGTTATTGGCAATGAATTTTAAAAAGCAAAATTATGAAAGCAGATTTTTTGCCGGTATCTTTATATTTTCAGGAATATTCGTTTTTCACTTAGTGGCTGCCATAGGTTTAGCACGGCATATTGTACCGTTCATGGTGGCCTGTGGTTTATATTATTCAATAAAGATTTTTCAGATTGAAAACAGTAAGCTTAAACAATCCATTCTTTTGCTTAGCGGTTTTGCCATTGTGTTTAATTTTATGGGCTGGGGAATTCGGCCGGACTTTAAAAGCGCCTTTAATTCCAACAGCACACTGAGTGCCCAGCAACAATTTATACAAAAAGTAGTCGAGACAACGGGTTGGGATTTCGCCTACTTCCAAAATCACAGTTACTTTTACGGTATAGATTCTTTTGAAGACTTTTCGTTTACTTATCCGTACTTTGCTTCGCGAACTAACAAAAACAACTCGCGGCATTTCAATGGCCTCATTGCATTGCCGGCTAAAACTGTTCCAGTAGAAGTGTTTAATGACCTGAAGCTTACAAATAGCCTGAAGCCTTATCTTCCCGACAATATTTATAAATCCCTTTTAAATCGCGAAATCGAATGTAAACAGGTGGAAGAGACTCCGCATTTTCAAATTTGTTTTTATACTTTCTCGGATGAAGCTAAGCCTCGCCGGTGGGCAAACGTAGGATTTCCTTATGATTACCGGGCTACAGAATCAGTTCCGGAAGACTCCAAAGCCGGCGTTCGCCAAATCAGTGAAAATGAAGCGGTCATTTACAGTAATGATTGCGGCTATTCTCATTCTGAATGTTTTGTTTTCTTTCATTTAAAGATTCTACCGGCGGGCGAGTTAAAACTGGAAGTCACCGGAGCCCCTGTTTCAAGCTTTGATCCTTATAATTTTCCAAGATGGACATGGGGAATTAGTGAACCTCGCCTGCTCATTACCTGCGAAGAAACTTCTGAAGAACACGTGATCACAAGCGGCTTAGGTTTAACAGATTACAACCGAAGATCCTTAAGTGCTCCGTTTGACGAGTATTACAAAATGCCCTGCAAAAGCCCCAAGTCTATCACGATCAAATCAGATTCAGCTTCAAGCATTCTCATTTTGAAATCCTCCGGGAAGCATTTCTATTCCCTGCCGTTCAGCATGTCATGGGAACGGCGGCAGTAATGGATCTAAATTCATTTACTGAATTTTGGAAACGTCAGGCACTTGATTGGGAACAGCGGCGCTACGAGGGTTTACTGTCGAAGATTGTTTATTCGAGCCTTCATTACAGAAGATTGTATGTTGCGTTTATTTTAGAGCAATTGCCGCCCAATTCCAGAGTTGTAGAGCTGGGGTGTGGCTCCGGAAGGCTATTTGGTCAGCTAAAAAACCGGGGCGATATTCAATTTGTCGGTTATGATATTTCAAAACCTGCCATTGAAGCGGCGAAAGCAAAATTTTCAGACTATAAGAACGCGCAATGGATCTGCGGTGACGTAGCAAATTTAGAAGAGATTGGCTGTGACATCTGCGTTTCCGCAGGGTTGTTGGATTGGCTCAGTGATGAGCAAATCAAAAAAGTTTTGGGTCAGGTTGCCACCAAAAATTTTGTTCATAGCTTTTCTAAAAAAGAAGAGGGAATAAAAACTGCTTTACACAGACTATTTTCATTTTATCAAAGTTGGGCCAGGAAGGCCAAGTATTCGCCTCGCAAATTTACATTTGCCGAAGTGAAAAATCTTATAGGTAGCGAGATCCAATTTATTTGCAATCGCGATTTATCTTTCGGGTGTTTTGCTTCCCGGTTAGATCCAAGCTTCACTACGAATTATGACGTATTTAAAAATAAACTGTACTTTGAAAGAAAAGCAGGAACGACAGGCTTCACCGAAGCTCTGGTGAAAAAACGTGAAGCGCAGATTATTAAAGAAGAGCTAATTAAAGAAGACCTGGCGTCAGGCCTTGCCGGCCGAACTCTTGAAATAGGATCAGGCACCGGATTTTACAGCAAGTTGCTTGTTGAGCATCGTGCCCTGCTAACGGGTGTAGACGGGTATGTCAGAACCGAAGATTATTTTGCACATCCCCGTGCAAGGTTTTTTAACAAAGTATTTGAAGCCACAGCGTTCAGCGAAAAATTCTCATTTATTGCCTTGCTGGGTGTGCTGGAGTTTGTTGAAGACACGTCAAATTTTGTAGCACAAATTGCATCTGTTTCTGATCCTAAGGCGCAGGTCATGGTGCTTTATCCCGCAAAGGGCAATCTCGGCGCGCTGTTTTACCGCCAGTTCCACCGCATGCAAGGCAGGAATTTACGCTTTCATTCAGACGCTGAATTAACATCACTTTT
>JANWIU010000118.1 GCA_025449725.1 Pseudobdellovibrio sp. | reverse complement strand
TCATCGCCTTTAAGTTCATTAAAAAGTTTTTCAGATAAAGACTTTATATAGTTTTGCATATTATCCTCCTCCGAAAACTTCAATGTTTTTAAACAAAGCGTACGGTGATGAATGGCCGACGCGAATAACCTGGCTGGGTTCACCTTTACCGCAATAAGGGGATCCGTAAGTTTCAATTGTATCGGTATGGGTAAGACCGCTCAGTGCATTCCAGAACGGAACTGTTACCCCGCGATAGTTTGGATTTTTTAAAGTCTTCGTCACTTTGCCGTTTTCAATCAGCTTTCCATATTCACAACCGAACTGAAACTTTCTGCGGTAATCGTCGATAGACCAAGATCGGTTTGAATACATGACTACGCCGCGCTCCACTTTAGAAATCATTTGATCTAAAGAAAGATCGCCGCCCTCTAAGTTAATGTTAGCCATGCGGTCAATCGGTGCCCGGTTCCACGAAGAAGAGCGTGCGTTAGCCACACCCGAAATTTTAGAACGCGTTTGGCTTTCTAAACTTCCAAGCGCTGCTTCCAGCTTTCCGGCTTTAATGAGATATTTTTTATCAGCCTTGTTTCCGACGTCGTCAAAGTTATAGCTGGCCAGCTGATTCGTAACACCCGGATCAAACACAACGTTCATAATCGGGCTTCCGTACTGCAAGTGACCGAAGTCTCCGGGTTGAACGAAGCTCCACCCGGCGAAGTTTCTTTCATCTCCCAAAATACGGTCTAATTCCAGCGGGTGACCGATGGATTCGTGAATTTGCAATAACATTTGGTCCGGTGCCAAAATTAAATCACAGGTTTCGGACGGACAGTTTTCTGCAGTCAGTAGTTCTAAAGCCTCGCGGGAAATGCTTTCACATTCGCGAAGGGCGCTGTCCAATTGAAAATATTCGGCGCCGCCCTGAAGGCAGTTACCGCGGCCACCATGCAATGTACGCGTTTGTGACTCTTTACCGTCAGTTGCAGTTGCTGACATGGAATTCACAATAATATCGAACTCCTGAAAAATTTCTGTGCCTTCAGAAGAAAAATAATTTTGGGTGCATTCAATCAACATGGCATCTGACATGGCTGAAATAATTTTGTCGTTTGTTTTAAGGCCTAACGAGGTTTTCTTTAAAAAATCAAAAATCTCAGCAAGAGATAATTGATCCAAGCGGATTTTTCGTGAAGTAGAATAAGTTCCTTGAACAGACGGGCGGATATTTTTGTCAAATTTAAAAACTGCATGCGCTGAAGAGCCGCGGGTCATTGTCAGTGCGCGATCAAATGCGCGCTTAATTCCATCCACAGTCAATTCGCAAGTAGCGCCGTAACCGATATGGCCGTTGACCATCACCTCGATCATCAAGCCAAGGTCAACGAACTCTGTCAGTTCCTCAGCTTTGCCGTTTCTTACGGAATAATCCCGGGTTTTTTCTCTGATTAATTTAAATGAAACAAAATCTGCAGAGTTTTTATATTTTTTAAATTCGGTTTTTAAAAACTGAGCTAAATTTTCGGCTTTTAACGATGTCTGTGGGGATACGGTTTGAGCTTGCATAGATAATTTTTATAAGCGATCTTTCAAGAATGGGCAAAACAAGAGATGAGTATTTAGATAAACACTGGACGCGCTACCCGGAAATGCCGCAAAGAGCCTTGAAAACCGGCCGGATCGAACAGCATTTTCTGGGCACACAGACTATTAAAACGCTGACATTGGTAAACCATCCTGTAAATGCTTTTCAGGTTGAAGCGGGGGAAGTGCTAACCGACGGGGATTTAGTTTGTTTATTGCCCGGGAATCAAATTGTTTTGCTGGCTCCGAACCTAACTGAAAGAAAGCTGAATTCTTTGTTATGGACTGAACACCGAAATTGGCAGCAATTTTTAAGTCTTGTTCGCCAAGTGTTTAAAGACAAATCTTTTCAGGAAGTTAAAACGCCCACGCTGGTCATATGCCCGGGAACAGAACCTTCAATTGAAGTTTTTGATACCGAATTCCGTGAGGGCAGTAAGACTAAAAGATATTTTTTACCGACTTCGCCAGAGCTGAATTTAAAAAAACTTCTGGCCGAAGGCGCTGAAAAGATTTTTGAAATCGCGCCGGTATTCAGAAACGGTGAAAGAACAGACCGTCATTCGCCGGAATTTTTAATGTTGGAGTGGTACCGCAGTTTTTCGAATTTGAACCGCATTAAAATGGATGTAACTGAAATCGTAGATGTGCTGTGCACTCAGTTAAAAGTTAAACCGCCTGCAGGAATACTGCATCTTTCTGTTCCGGATTTGTTCAAACAATATTGTCAGTTTGATTTAAAACCTGAAACCACTGCGGAAGAGCTAAAGTCTCTTGCGGCAAAACTGCAGGTCGATGTCAGTGCCGCTGTTACAATCGACGATTTCTTTTTTTTAATATTCATGGATAAAATTGAAAATAAGTGGCCTCAGGATCATTTGGTTTTTGTCGAAAAGTACCCGCCTTATCAAGCGGCACTGGCCCGAATTTCTAATGACGGCTGGGCGGAAAGATTTGAAGTTTACTGGAAGGGTTTAGAGCTCGCGAACGCATTTCACGAACTGAACGATCCTGTTTTACAAAAAGAACGCGCCGTAAAAGATCTGCAACAGAAAAAACTTTTGAATAAAAAACCCATCGATCTTGATGAAAGCTTTTTCACTGCCCTGTCTTTCGGAATGCCGCCTTCAGCCGGGATTGCCTTGGGCCTTGAACGCCTTTACATGGCCTTAACAGATACCAAAGAAATCTCTTCTTTAAGCAGAATCTACGGTCTTTAAATCAAGGTTATTTGGCCCTGAATTTGTGGTTTGCTTCTTGCTATTATAACGAGACCTGGGTCGTTGGCATGCCAGATCGTTTTAATGGGAGCTGAAGTGAAGTTTTACAAAATTGCATTAAACTTTATATTCAGTCTGACACTTTTTGCATGCAACCACGATCAAAGTGCCAATAAAGTGAACCCAAAAGCCAACGAAAAAAAGAGTCCCGGCGTTTGTGTAGCCGAAAAGATCTTAATGGCTCCAAATATCGTCCGCGGTACTGTCGTGAATAAGGGCGATCCAGAAGAAAAATCAGTCGTTATGCTATTGGGTATCGAAAACGGTAGCATCTGTACGGCAGCACCGATAGCAAAAGACGTATTAGTAACGGCTGCTCACTGTGTGGGTGATGATCCGGCCCTTTTAGCCGCGGCCTTTTACCCCAGCTTGTCCTGTGAAAGCGGCTTTAATATCACTAAAAACACAATTCGCGTTTCAAAAATTTCAAAACATTCAGGTTACGACATGAACACTGCGGTCGCAGACCGAAAAGACGACATCGCTTTAGTCTTTTTGAAATCTAACATTCCGGACGGGTATCCGATCTATAAAATCGCAGACCCGCAATTAGTAAATGAATCTAACCAAATGTATTTATTCGGCTACGGAGTCACCGGCGAACATCGCGGCGGGGCCGGCTTTTTACGTAAAACCGAAGTGGATTCCAGCCGGTATTTGATTCAACAAAATGATAAAAAAGTACGTGTAGATCAAGCCGATTCAAGCGGCTTCTGCATGGGAGACTCTGGCGGCCCAGGCATGGTGAGGATCAATAATGAGCTGCAAATTCTGGGAGTAAATTCCTACGTACAAGGTAAAGACGGCGACATCTGCAATAAGTTCGGCTATCAAACCCTAGTGAAGTCATACGAAGAGTGGATCAAATTCCAAATGAATTAAACCGGGTGGCATCTTTTCCATCTGAGATCTGAATTTCTTCTTCAAATATTTTTATAAGTTTTCCTAATCTTCGAAAAAAACACCTCCGAAAAGCGTGACGCGTCTCAGGTGATTTAATTAGCTGAGCATGCGGCATTCCGCATCCTCAGCTAATTAAATCACCTGAGTTTCGGCGAAGGCATGGATGCCTGTGTGTTTTTTTCGAAGATTAGGAAAACTTATAAAAATATTTGAAGAAGAAATTCAGATCTCAGATGGAAAAGAAGGGTCTTATTTCTTTGAAGGACCTTTGTTGATTTCTTCTTTAAGCTCTTTGCCCACTTTGAAGAATGGAAGCTTCTTTTCGTCTACGGCGATGACTTCGCCTGTACGAGGATTGCGGCCCTTGTAAGAGTCGTACTTGCGGTTGACGAATGAACCGAAGCCGCGAATTTCAATACGATTATCTTTCATGAGTGCTTCCACCATTGTATCGAAAATAGTGTTAACTACCGCCTCTGCTTTTACGCGAGTGATGTTTGATTTTTCAGAAAGTAAATCGATCAAATTGGCTTTGGTCATGCGGTCCTCTAAGTTATCGAAATTACTTTATATTATGTCGATGTTAGGCGCTTTGAAAAGAAGCTTTTAAGGCTTGCGCGCTGTTTAAATCGGCCGGAATTGGCTAAAATCTGCTTATAGGCGTTTATAAGGGATTCAATCATGCGATTGCGGTTAAAAACGTCGATAATTTTTTGTCTGGCCTTTTCGCCGATCAGCTCACGATTGATGCCGCCGGTGATAATACCGTCCAGTAGGGTTGACAATGTTTCAACATCGGCAGGGCGTACTAAGAATCCGTCCACTTTGTCTTCAATGACTTCAGAGATTGGGCTTAGCTCTGACCCGATCACAACTTTCTTTTGCGCCATCGCTTCAATAAGGCTTGGCTCTAAACCTGTCGATCGGGAACTAAGGTCAATATAGATTGGTGAAGCTAAAATACATTCCAACATATCTTCCGCATCAACTTCACCCGGCATGATCACCCGGCTGCCTAAAGCCAGGTTCAACATTTGATATTCAACTTCCTTCCACTGCGGACCGTTTCCTAAAAGTAATAAATAGGTGTTCGGTTTTTTTAAAACCAGCTTTTCAAAGGCCTTAAGGATAGGTTTTACTTCATGAGTACTGGTAAAGTCTGAATTCGCAAGAATGACCTGTGCGTTTTCAGGAATGTTCAATTTTGATTTAAATGTTTCTGATTCTGACTTCGGCGTTAAATCACCTAAGTTAATACCGTAGGGCACTGTGTAGGTGTGAAAATCCGGATACATATAATAGCGCTCAAGCAGCATTCGCTG
>JANWIU010000117.1 GCA_025449725.1 Pseudobdellovibrio sp. | reverse complement strand
GCAAGACCGCGCCATTCTCGAAAAGATACTGGAGCTTCAAAAGACCCGCGCTAACTCAAGCGGCTTAGAAAAGCGCCGTTTGAATGCTGAACTTCGATCTACTAAAGCTCATTCACTTGTTACGGGCGGCGTTTACAGCCAGTCACTTTTGGAAGCTTTAATGAAAAGCGAATTCGGGGTTTCCCTGGCTGAGGTCAATGCCGAGGTTTTACTGGATTACATCAGTCTTGAAAAATCCGGTGAAAAAATAAAATTAGAAATCATTCCGGAGGCCGATGAAAAGTACAGAGTGACCGGTGGTACGGACTCAATTATTCAAAAGCTGGAAGAAAGACATTCAGATAAAATTCGCAAGAATTCGCCTGTAACATCGGTTACGCAAATTACAGGACAGGACTTTGAAATCACTACTGCAGCCAAAGAAACTGTGAAAGCCGCGAACGTGGTATTTGCTGTCCCCGCTTATGATCTTGAAAAAATAAAAATTAATGCTCCTGAACTTCCGGCCGAGCGTATTCGCGATGCCGCAGCCCTGCCGTTCGGCACCAACGCTAAAATATTTTTGGTTTTCGATAATAAATTTTGGGACCGTGCTCATAAAAACCCTCGCGCTTTTACAGGTGTTGGTGTTCTTGAAAGCGGAGTTCAATTTTGGGATACGACCGAAAACCAAAGATCGCGAAAAGGTGTTATCACGTTGTACCCCGGGGCGTGGCCGGCTTCAAAACAAATGCAGGAAAGACGTTTGACCCAAATCTTGAATCAGATTGTACAGGTGCCGGGACTTGAAGATTTAAGATCACACTTACTTGCGACCGATGTGCAAACATGGAAGAAGAGCTACGCCGGAACTTTCAATGCAACATACAGTCGCGCGCCGGGATTGTTTGCAGAAAACCTGAGTGCCAACATTTACTTTGTCGGATCTGACAAAGACAATAACAAGCGTGGAGACATCAGCGCATCGTATGGATACATGAATGGCGCTGTTCGCACTGCGATTCGCGCAGCAGCCAGAATTCAGGTTAACAAGTTAGACTTTCCAACCGGACCGGTGTTTAGAACAAGAATGCCTATTTTAAAGCGTACTTGCACGGCCCTAGTGTTAAGCGCAGGATAACAAACTAAACCTTAGGCCAATTTTATACCTCTATGCCAGTTTAGGCTCCGCGGCATCTTCTGCTTTAACTTAAAATTAAAGTAATGAAGAAGTTATTTTTCTTAATTACATTTTTAGCCTTAACAGCTTGTACGACAACCGAGCCAGTTGAGACTTCTTCTCCCCGTGAGCCTGCCTTCTTCGGATTTGGTACTAAGACTTTTAAGATGCGATTCCAAATTACTGGCAATAAATTAGATCAAGGCGTGCGTCTTGCTGAGTACCGTACATCGGAGGTCGATGTTACTTATAAGGTTCTCAGAGTTGAGCCCCCTAATATGATTTTTAATGTTTATATAAGTAACGTCGGTAAGAAAATCCTACGCCTTCAGAGCTCGATGTTTAATATCACTTCTTTAAACTCAAAAAAATCAGTTACGGCGGAAAGCACGCTCTGGGCTGATGACAAGAAGCCCGTTCCTAATATTTCTTTAAGACCAGGTGAAAGTGCCAGTAGTGAATTAAAGTTCGCTGTCAACGAGCCTGCCGGCCGTTGGATGATAAAAAATAAATTAACGGATCACTCGTTTAATTTTTTAGTGAGTGATAACTAGTAGTCCTTTAACTATCATCTAAACCAAACCTTGATTTACATATAATTTACACATTTTACTTGAAACCGTCAAGCCTTCTCTTTAATGTAATTTAAGGAGGTTTCATGGCCAGCCAAGCGGAACAAATTCGTCATCTCAAACTGGCGATAAATGCCATGGACATAACCCTGCCCCGCGAAGCGTGGCCGGCACCGCACTTACAAGATGGAATCCCAAAAGGTGCAATCGTTGAGCTTCAAGGCCCCAGCCGCTTTGAATGGTTCATATCTTTTTTGAAAGATAACCCTTCACTTAACTGCTTCTGGGCTGAAAATTCTCAAAGTATTTTACCAACAGCACTTCATCAGCGCGGAATTGATCTGACCCGTATTACTTTTGCAGTGTTTAAAGAAAAAGAATTTTCGTCTTTACGCAAAGTGATCCAAAGCCAGGTGTTTCCTGTGGTGATCAGCACACACTATTTTAATGAAATCAAAATGCTTCAGAGCTTTCAGTTGTTAACTGAAAAATCCAACAGCAGCTTTTTTCTAGCCGCAGAAAAGCCTATCACACAAAACTGGCCCGTGGCTTTACAACTGGAAGTTTCCGGAGTGCGTGATCAGTTTAATATTAATATTTTAAAGCAGCGCTACAGGAAGTCTGAATGAATTCTTTAACAGAAAAGAATTTAAATGTGGCGTGCCTGTGGCTGAATGAGCCCGGCCCTACCGAAAAGTTGGCAGAGCTTTGCCTGCGCTTCAGTCCGCAAATTGCTGTTAGAAAAAACGAAGCCGTCTTTGTTGAAATCGGGAAAATGCGTCTGCTTTACAGTCCTGAAGAGTTTGTTAAAATATTTCAGCAACTATTGAACCCATGGCTAAAGCGAATTGAAGTGAGCGCTCGCTTAGGACTGGGGCGTGATTTAACAGACGCTCTGGCCCGGGCCCGGCACGGCTCGCAAATCATCGATTCACTGACTTTAGACGCCCTCTATGACTTTACTGATCCCTTTAACAACGACCCCGTCGTGAAACCTTACATACAAAAAATGATTACGGCCTTTCAAGATCTGGGAGTTCACAAAATATCTCAGTTTAAAAATATTCCCGCCAATCAACTTGTATCACGTTTTGGCCCTATCGCCTTACTTAGCCGTCAAAGACTGGAACATTCCGTACTGTTAACCTGGCCTTATTGGAAGCCCGCTGAAATTATCAGAGAAAAGACGGAACTTCCTTATTTTGAATTTTACGGAGAACTAGAGCCTGTGTTGTTTGAATTAAAGAAACAACTGGATCAGATCTTTCAAAGGCTATGGATACGGGAAAGGCGCGCACAGAAGATGCGTTTAAGAATTTTTTTTGAAACCAATTCGCGCCAGCTTAAACCGTTCAGAGAATTTCAATTTGAGTTTTTGTTGCCGCAGGCTTACACCAAAGGAGCCTTAGCCATAATAAGAGAACGCCTGTCAAAAGATTTCACTGATCACCCTGTAACAACACCGTTACAGGGAATTGAAACCGTTGTGATAGAAACTACACCCGGGGTCAGCGGGCAAAAAAATTTTTTTCATCGTCATGAGGAGGTCGCAGAAGCAAAATATGCTCTATTGGCACAACTGACCGAAATACACGGCGAAGGCAGTGTTTACCATGCTGAACTGGTTGAAGATCACCGTCCGGAGAAGTCGTGGAAGAAATGCAGCAATATAAAAAATCCGCCGCCAATTCTCCGCTTTCCTATCCGCCCCACTCATCTTTTTAGTCCTGAACCGGTAACTTTAAAGAATTCGATTTTTTGTTACCAAGGTGAACCATTTAAGATCATTAAAAAATCTTCAATTGAGCGCATTAACGGTGCTTGGTTTGAAGATCCTTCCAATTTGCAAGACAGCTATGACCGCGATTATTTTACTTTGGAGCTAGAAGACGGACGAACACTGTTTGATTTTCGCAATCGCAAAGGGCAATATTTTTTGCAGGGAGCTTTTGCATGAAATACACAGAGCTTAAATGCAAAACCAACTTTTCATTTTTACGTGGGGCCTCTTCTGCGCAGGAGTTAATTAAGCAAGCTGTCAATCTGGGGTTAAGTGGACTGGCTTTATCAGATATTAATGGCGTTTACGCCCTGCCGCGCGCTTACGAGGCTTTTTTATCTTTGACCGTTGAAGAAAAGAAAACTTTCAAACTGATTACCGGCGCTGAAGTCACACTTCGAGACCACCCGCCAATTACACTATTGGCGCGAAATAAAAAAGGCTACGGAATTTTATGCCGGATTATCACAGAAGCCCACGCCGGAAAAGAAAAGGGCATGGCTTGTATCAGTTTAAGTGAGCTGACTTCAATTTTAGAAGCTGCTGAATTTCAAGATGAGGTTTTTTGCTTACCTGATGTAAATACATTTACAAATATTGAAGTTTTAAAAGAACTGTTCCCAACAACGCTTTACCTGCCGCTTGGACGTTACCTGGACGGCAAAGATTCGGAGCGAACAGAAAATATTTTGCGGCTCTCGTCCCTGCATGGACTTCCCTATGTAGCTGTCAATGATGTGCATTACCACATAAAAGAAAGACGGGCTTTGCAGGACGCCGTGACTTGCATCCGGGAAGGTAAAACTATTGAAACAGCCGGTTATCTGCTTTTCAGTAACAGCGAACGGCATTTAAAAGATTCACAAATGATGCAGGAACTTTTTAAAGACCTGCCGCTGGCACTGGCGAATAATCAATTTATTTCCGAAACCTGCCATTTTTCATTATCTGAGCTGAAATACACCTACCCTGCTGAATTTATTCCTGCAGGCCATACGGCCGCGACTTACCTTAAAGAAGTTGTTATGGACCGTGCCCGCTACACTTATAAATCAGATACTGTACCTGAAACCGCACTCAAGCAGATTCAGCTTGAACTTAATTTTTTTGCAAAGCGCGGAGACGAACATTATTTTTTAACAGTTCACGATATCGTGAATTTTGCGCGTGAGAACAATATTATTTGCCAAGGCCGTGGATCAGCCGCGAACTCTATCGTTTGCTATATTCTGGGAATCACCAGCGTGGACCCGATTCAAATGAATCTTTTATTTGACCGGTTTATGAACGACGGCCGGCGCGAGCCGCCTGACATCGACGTAGACTTTGAACATGAACGCCGTGAAGAAGTCATTCAGTATATTTACCGCCGCTTCGGCCGCCACCGCGCGGCCATGGTTGCTGCAGTTCGCACTTACCGCAGCCGCAGTTGCCTGATCGAACTCAGTAAAGCCCTGGGCATTGAAGTGGGCACGATGTCTGCCGGAGAGCTTGAGGAAAAATTTTATGAAATCGCCAAAGACAAAGCCCCGCGTTTAAAGCTGATTGCTGAACTGACAGAACAACTGGCGAGGTTTCCGCGGCATTTATCTATTCACAGCGGCGGCTTTTTACTTTCTGACGAACCACTTTGTAATCTGGTTCCGGTAGAGCCGGCACGTATGCAGGACCGCACCATTATTCAATGGGACAAAGATGATTTAGAAACAATCGGTCTGATGAAAATCGATGTACTTTCAATCGGGTTTCTAACGGCTCTTCATAAAGCTACGGATTTAGCCGGAATCAACTGGCGTGAAATCAAAGATGACGATGAAGCCACTTATAAAATGATCCAAAAGGCAGAAACCCACGGGACTTTTCAAATTGAATCACGCGCACAGATGAATATGCTGGTGCAAACACTTCCTCGCAATTACTACGACTTAGTGGTGCAGGTGGCTTTGGTACGGCCCAGCCCTACCGTGGGTGGAATGGTGCAGCCTTTTATTAAGGGATTGTTCGCAGCCCGGGCCGGCAAACCGTTTAGAATCGGCCACCCACAACTTGAAAAAATTCTTGCGCGCACTTACGGGGTTCCGATTTTTCAGGAACAGATCATGCAAATTTCTATTGAGGTGGCAGGTTTTACAGCGTCTGAAGCGGATCAGCTGCGAAGGTCCTTATCTGCACACAGAACAGCTGACAGCGTAAATGAAATGGGTCAAAGGCTTTATAAATCTCTTGTTGAAAATGGAATCCCGAAAGAGTTCGGCAAAGCTTTATTTGAATATGTTAAAGGCTATGCTCATTACGGATTTCCGGAGTCACACGCAGCCAGCTATGCGTCACTGGCTTATAAATCGGCCTACATGAAATGTCATTATCCGGCGGAGCTGGTTTGTTCATTAATTAATTCACAGCCACTTGGATTCTATTCAGATGATGCATTGATTGCAGAAGCCAAACGAAACGGCGGAGTTACTTTTTTACCCCTGGACCCAAATGTGTCTGACTGGGACTGCAAAATGGAAGGTCAAAAAACTGTAAGAATGGGTTTTAGGAATTTAAAACGCATCAAAAAAGCCGATGTTGAAAAAATGTTGGATGAACGCAGCAAAAGACAGTTCACAAGTCTTGAGGATTTTATTGCCAGAACCAACTTCAGCAAAGAGTTACTTGAGAATCTGTCTATTGCCGATGTTTTTAAAACATTCGGAGTGGACCGGCGGCACGCTTACTGGCAGTCGCTTGAGTTCACTAATCTGGTTACGAATTCAGGCGCACCTAAAAAAAATGAACAGATTTCACTTTTTAATGAAAGTAGCCGTATCGATCTTGATCAAAATATTTTTTCTTCTATGCGGTTATTCGAGGAAATCGCCAGTGATCATTCAAAGCTGGGTTATTCTTTGCAAGGCAATATGATGAAAGCTTTAAGGCCTGAAATTCCCTGGCTGCCAAAACTGACTTCTGCTGATTTGAAAACTCTGCCTAAAGGTCGCCGTGTCAGTTACGCCGGGATTCTTTCTATTCTTCAGCGACCGCCACCGGCAAAGGGCACGGCCTTTATAACTTTAGAAGATGAGTTCGGCAGTATTGATACAGTCCTGCAAAAAGCCACTTACGAAAAATACGAAGAGGTCATTCGTCATTCCCGTTATTTAATTTTTACCGGAGTTTTACAAAAACGCGGCACCGGCACCAGCCTGAAGGTAGAATCCGTAGAAAGCTTCGGCCGTAAGAAGGAAGAAAAGCCAATTGAAAGAATGCAAAAACTGAATGCGATAAAATGGTAATTGCAGCCTCAAATAAAAAAGGCTGCGGTATTAGCGCAGCCTTTAATCTAAATGAACGTGTCCAACAAATTTATTTAGATTACTTTGTCAGGTTTTGAAAACCTTCCATCAATTGTTTTAACATTTGTGCGCGGTAATCTTGAATGCTGAATTCATGGCAACCTGAAGTGTTGTGTACAACAACATCTTTACCGTTAATAACAACTGCAACTTCAGTTGATGGTGCGTCAGTGCACATTGGTTCGCCTTCATTTAAATCAACCAATTTAGCATCAGCTTTGATAGCGCCGGTTACTTCTTTCAGGTTTTTTAAAGCTTCAGCAGTTAATTGTGCTAAAACCGTAACTTTAGGAGCGCTTAATCCGTTTCTGTAAACCTGAACCGTAGAGATGACTCGGCCGGTAACATCAACGTAAACAGTTTTTAACGCCGGAACAGGTACGAATCCAGGGTGTTCTACCAATTTAACTAGAATAGCAGGAGCCAAAGACGTTTCTAAAGATTCAAGAGTGTCTAAAGCCAATGTCAATTTTGACAAGGCAACGATTTCCTGGCTGGTCATGCGGCTGTAAAAACGTGATTCATATGTAGCGCTTGCTTCTTCAGAGATGAGGCAAGTGTTATTTAAAGTCGGATCTACAACTTTCAAAACTTGCAATGCGCCATCTACAGGGCGTAAGTCACGTTTAGCAACCACGTGTTTAACACCGCAAGAGTCGGTTTCAACTTTTACGATCGGCAATTCGATTTCGATCGGCGCCGGCATAACAGCAGCACACATCATATTCGGTGCACACGGAATATGTCTTTCTTCAACGAACAAGGTAACTGTTGAATTTTTATAATCTACAGAAACAGTTGCATGACCTGCACTGCGAACATGAGATTTCGCGTATTCTGCTTTAACAACGTTAAAGTTAATTACGCCTTCGCGCTGAACATTAGCTTGAGCTACGGTGCCTAATACTAAACTTACTAATAACAATAATGATTTCATTTTCTTCCCTTTTTTATAAAAGTGTTTTTTGTATGGGATGTTTATAACGGATTTTATATATTATAAAAAATTATTTATATTTATAGTTTAACATTATTTTATCTAATGAATTCTGGTAATTAATTCACCCCAGTTTGGAACCAACAAGGCGTATTGGCCCCGAATACAAAAGCGAAAGAGGCTGTAGTGCTTTTAAAGGCTTAGTCTTTACTGTCAGTCTTAGGCCCGTAACTAAATGCCAGCGAAAAACTAGAGACCAGGGATAACATTAAGTAGTAAAAATATCTTAGAAACCGTGCTTTCATCGAAGCTGAGGCTGCAAATTCCTCAAAATGGATCTGCTCACTGGACTCTTTTATATACTTATCGATCTTCTGATCGATCTCTTGGGTGAAGTCATCAGAGAAAATGTCCACGTTCATTTCAAGATTTTGCTGGTAGCTGGTATAATTGAGGTTAAAAGACCCGATCGTAGTTGATTTACCATCGACTGTGGCCAGCTTGCCATGAAGAATAGAGCCCTTCCACTGATAGACTTCAATTCCATTTTTTAAAAACGAATAATAGAGATACTGACTTGCCAGAACCCATTGTGGCCAGTCCGAGTACTTAGGAAGCAGTAACCGCACCTTCACTCCCCGTCTGGCTGCAAGCACCAACTGCCGCATAAACTTTATTCGCGGAAAGAAGTATGAGTTCACAATAGTAATACTGTGACGGGCCTCATGAACCATCCTTGAATAGTGAGAAGTGATCTGCCACCGCCCTTGCATCCAGTCGTTGACGGAAACCCTTAACTGAACCGGCTTACAAGTTTTACTGAACTGAACGACCACCGGTGCGCCGGCAAAAATAATTTTTTTACTGTAAGCTCTTTTGAAAATTTCTTCGCAGTAGCGGGTAAGCCTGTGAACGGTAGGTCCTTGAAGAAAAATGGCGAAGTCCAACTGCGGCCGGATATTGGCCATGCCGTAGGAGTCCGAGACCACATTTATTCCGCCTATCATCGCATCCTGATTATCCCGGATGAGAATTTTATGGTGAAGCCTGCGCCCCCACATCCTCAGCCATTTGAATCTAATTTTATTGAACCGGCAAAAATGTACGCCGGCGATTCGCAGCTCATCTTCTGCAGCCGCATCCAGTTTAAGAGAACCCAGGCTGTCGACTAATACAAATACCTTCACGCCCCTGACGGCTGCTGCAATTAATTCCGAATGAACTTCACTGCCGAAGGCATCCAATTCAAAAATATAAGTCTGAAGATAAATCGAATGCGTTGCCGATTGAATCATTTCAATGTAGCGCTTGTAATAAAGCGGACCTTCATCAAAAAACTCAGCGTGATTTTCAGCACAGAGCTGAAAAAGTTCAGTACGCAGACTCTACCTCGCAGAAGAGAGGCAAGTGATCTGAAAAATGCTGGCCGGACGGAGAACGCCAGATACGCGACTCCACTACATTTAAATTTTTCACATAAATTCTGTCGAGGGTTAGCATTGGCATTCCTGCCGGAAACGTTCGGGCAAATTGGTTATTGAGCCCACGATAGGCTTCGGTCATCCCCATTTGCTCTTCAAAGACTTCAGTCGCCTGCTTGTTCCAGTCATTGAAGTCTCCGGCAACAATTAATGGCGTGTCTTCTGTAATATTTAACGATGCGAGCTTTCCTTTTATCATCTGATACTGCAGTTTGCGCCCCCGATGCAATAAATCTAAGTGAGCGCAGACAGCGTAGAATTTTTCAGTCTTAATTCCCGGAACTTCAATTTGGCTGATCAACAAACCTCTTCGTTCGAATCGATTTGTACTGACATCCATGTTTTCCCATCCGGTAATGGGGTACTTACTTAAAATCAAATTGCCGTGATGGCCGTGGTCGTAAACTGCATTTTTTGCATAAGCAAAATGCTGCCACATGGAATCAGCCAAAAATTCAAACTGTGAATCAATGAGACCGCTCTCACGATACTCCTTATTTTCGCCAATAACTTCTTGCAAAAAAACAAGATCCGCTTCAGTTGCCGAAATAAGTTCTTTGATTTCGCGCAGGAAATAATTGCGGTTATTCCAGTCGAAGCCTTTATGAATGTTATAGGACAATACACGCAATTTCATCTTCTATAGGATAAACTTGCCCGAAGGCTGAAACAATCAAAAACGTTTTCTTAAGACTGCATTATGGTTCAGTTTTCTTAACCTAAGCCGGCGATCTTTACTATTTTGAGACGAAAAATTAAAATTACTTCTTACGTACCAGCATTAAACCGTCTCCGACGGTCAACAAGCTGCATGAGACTCTCTTGTCGTTTTTAATTTTAGAATTTAAATTTCTCAGGACCAATGTCGTTTCATCAGTGAACAATTCATCGGCAACAGCTCCGTCCCATAGCATATTGTCTAACACCATTAAACCACCTGGCCGCAGAAGCTGAAGGCAAGCCTCATAATAGTTCGGATAATTCGCTTTATCCGCATCAATGAATGCAAAATCAAAGCTGCCGGCTTCACTTGTCAGCTCCAGCATCGTATTAATGGCGGGCGCAATTCTTAAATCAATTTTTGAGCTGACCCCGGCTTTGTCCCAGTAGGGTTTTCCTATAGAAGCCCATTCTTTACTGACGTCGCAGCAAATAAGCTTCCCCTCGCTTGGTAAAGCAGAGGCGATTTTTAAAGCTGTATAACCGGTAAAAGTTCCAACTTCGATGGCCTTCTTTGCATTGGCAGTCAAAACCAGGAATGAAAGAAAATTACCAACATCACTGCTGCTGATCATACCGTGTTGCGGAAGTTTTAAAGTTTCCAGACGCAAACCTAATTCAACTTCAGAGTCTGGATGAATTTTTTCAGTTACGTAACGAACGACTTTTTCGATGGTGATGCTGCTTTTTACTGGTATAGTTGTCATAGTTAGCCCTAGAGTAATTTAGTTTCCAATCCTCGGCAAGTAGAGCTGTTAGTCATCGACAATGAACCGAAAATAAAGCAGTATATTCTCCATGCAGCAAAAACTTAGGTTAACACAAAGTGTTCAAAAAGGCGGTTGCGCCGCGAAAGTCGCCGCAGCGGAACTTAGAAAAATATTAAAGGACGTACGGTTTCCACCCGCGCCTCCTGAATTGAAGATTGATTCCGGCACCTTTGACGATGCGGCTATCTATCAAGTTACTCCTGAACTTTCATTGGTTCAAACTTTGGACTTTTTTACTCCTATTGTGGATTCACCTTATCTTTTCGGAAAAATTGCTTCGGTTAACGCTTTAAGCGATGTGTATGCGATGGGCGGAAGACCTAAAACCGCGATGGCTATCTTTGCGTTTCCTTTGGCACAGATGGATAACTCAATTGCCGTTGAAGTTTTGCAAGGCGCATCTGACGTACTTAAGGAGGCCAATACTGCATTTGTCGGCGGCCACACGATTGATGATGACACAATGAAATTCGGCTTGTCTGTAACAGGCTACGTACATCCCGAAAAAGTATGGTCAAATGCCGGCGCAAAACCCGGAGACGACCTGATTCTGACAAAACCGCTGGGAACCGGAACGGTCACTGCAGCATTAAAAAGAGAAGAAGTTAATGAAGATCAGATTCAAGATGTTTTGAAAAGTATGTGCCGCATAAATAATGTTATCGATTACGTGTCTGAAGAAGACCGGTGTTCGATCCATGCTGCTACTGATATCACAGGCTTCGGGCTGGCCGGCCACGCTCTCAATATGGCTAACGCAAGTCACGTCACATGCGAATTTAACGTAGAAAAACTTCCGGTATTTTTACGTGCTGCTGAGTTTATTGAAAAAGGATTTTTAACAAAAG